>CAZHIO010000025.1:0-8192 GCA_964532615.1 uncultured Planctomycetia bacterium | reverse complement strand
GGCATCTCTTTTTGAGCGCGCTTCTTATCAGGCGAGGCAGATCGGATTCATTCCCGGTGCCGCAAACGATATCTATCAGCTTGGAGCGATCTATCGCTTTGCCTTCGTAAGCCTGGGCGGTGCATCCCATAAGGCCGATCAGGAGATCCGGCTTAATCGCTTTCAGTTTTCTAAGATCGGCGATATTTCCAAAGAGCCTCTCCTCGGCGTGTTTTCTGACCGAACAGGAGTTAAACAGAATCACATCGGCAGACTCTATGTCCCGGGCGATCCTGAATCCGTCATCGACCAATATCCCGGCCGCGAATTCCGAATCGCGGACATTCATCTGGCATCCGAAGGTGCGTATATAAACCTTGCTCTTCACAAATGGGTGTCCCTAAAGGTGACTGTCACTTTCTTCCCGTGCGGCTGATCGAGCGCGACATTATGATCTCCCCTGCAATAATAGTGATAACTACACCGATTATGACCGGTAAAGCCGTCCTGATAAAATCCTGGCCGGGCTGGACGATCAATATCAGTATGGCAGCCAGAACAAATATTCCCGCTAGGACAGCCAGGAGAGTCACGAACCAGCCGGGCCCGGGCACCCTGAAAGGCCTGGGGACATCCTTATCTTTATTCCGCAAGATGATAAAAGCCGGGAACAACATAAAATTTGAGAACAGTTGAACGATAAGGCTGAACGAAACCGTATGCCAGAACAGCTCGGCCGCGTTCTTGGCGATAAATCCGTAAGCGATGATCACGACGGTAGAGATGATCCCGGACACTACAGACGCCCCCAGCGGGGCCATGTTCTTGTTCATCTTCCCCAGGATCTTCGGCAGATCCCCGTTGTTCGCGGACTCGGCAATGGTCCGGTTCAGTCCCAGATTCCAGGCGATGACCCCCGCGAAGAAAGCGCCGGAGATCAGAAAACCGGCCACGATCGTGATGAGGGGCTTCATGCCATTATTATGAAAAGCATTCATGAATACATGAAGCACTCCGCTGGCAACATTGATATCTTTGATCGGGATAACTATCCAGACCGCAAAGGTAGTCATTAAATACAACGCCGCAATCGCGATCGCGGATAAGATCAGCGCCCGCGGGATGTCGCGGCCGGGGTTTTTCATCTCGCCGGCAGCCGATGAGACGAGCTCACAGCCCTGAAGGTTGTAGATGATCATCGGAATGAAAACGATTGCCGCGTTCAGGTTCGGCATGATGTCCGTCAGAGCGATCTGGTTGGCAAAGCGTCCGTTCTTCAGGAAATACAGTGCGGCGATGATGATCATGCCCACCACTATGGAAAATTGCGCTACGGACCCTATATTGGGTATCCATTTTGAGGCGTCCAGGCGGCACAGATTGATGCCGACGGCGATCCATATCATCATGAGGCTTATCGCGATCTGCTGCCAAAGAGTAATACTGGGAAAAAACATATGCCCGATAATATCCGAAATGGCAATATAAATGGCGGGCAGCCATACCGGCACGGAAATCCAGAAATACCATACGCTTCGGGCCGCCCACCGGCGCCCCAGCGCCTTTTTAATCCAAACATAAAGTCCGCCCTGCTCGGGATAGGTCGAGCCCAGCTCCGCGGCGATCAATCCGAACGGCATAAAGTAACAGATAAGGCACAGCGTCCACCAGAAGATAGCCGATGGCCCGATGGCGGCGGAGGCGGCGATGGCCTCCAGACCAAATATCGCGCAAAAAGAGAAGAGCGCGAGGTCCTGAAATCCCAATACTTTTTTTCTTTCCACTGTTTTCTCCATGAGAATAAAAACAATCTGGGGGCCATCCTAAAAGGGGACACCCTGGTACTGTAGGGTGTCCCCTTTTAGGATGGCCCCGTTATTACGAGACGGCGGGCGGACAGAAAGGTTATTAAAGAAATAGTTACGATAGTCCCCCACACATATATTGAACCAAGACGTCCATGTAATACAGCGTAAACGCCGCTAAGGCCGAATAGTATAAATATGCACGCGGATATCCATTTTATGGCCTTATCGGGCATATGCCTGCGCATAGCTATGCCTATTATTATCCCTATAGCGTCGGCGATCACCATGCCGAGAGTCGTTCCCATGAGGACGCTCACCATATTGCGATACTCTACGGCAAGGCTTATTGTAGCAAGCTGTGTCTTATCGCCCATTTCGGCAAGGAAGAAAGCTACTCCTACCGTCATTATAGGTCCGAATTTGGAATTCTTCTTCTCTTCCCCGCGAAGCTTATCACCCCGTATAGTCCATAGGCCGAATACGATAAAAGATAACGCCGCTATGAACGAGATAATATCCATCGGTACTATAGTAGTTAAAAAATGGCCTGCCAATACAGCAAGCGAGTGATTAAGAAGGGTCGCGATGAGTACCGCGACTAAGACTTTGTAAGCGCCATACCTGGCCGCAAATGCCATAGCCAGAAGCTGCGTCTTATCCCCCATCTCGGCTAAGACTACAAAAGCGAATGACGCTATAAATGCGATCATTTCAGATCCTTAAATAAACCATCCGCAAGCGTCGAACCTTATCTTCCGTTAGCGGGACAGCGTTTTCTGCTTCACGAGTCTTTCGGCCTCCAACCAGTCGTCGACCGAGTGGCCGGCTCTCTTACCTCTCTTTACATAAAGCTCATATGCCTTCTTCTGTACTGCGTGACTCAGATCCTTATCGGAAGACGCCTTCGCGGATCCATTCCCTGATTTTCCGGTTTTAGTGATCATTACGCTCACCTCCTAAATAATCGTGCTATTACTACTTTTTATCCTCTTCTTCCTTAAGAACATTCTCGATCTCCGCTTTGATCTCGACCGGGCTTACCGGCTTCTTAAGGCATCTCTTGATGCCGCAGAACTTCATAAGCCAGACATGCTCCTGCATCGTATAATACCCCGTAATAGCAATAACCGGTATATTGCATGTTTGAGTAAGAGCTTTGAGGCGATCCGCAACCTCAAATCCGCTCATAACCGGCATGCGCAGATCCATAAGGATTATGTCCGGCAACGTAACCTGAGCCGCTTTTATCGCCGATGAACCGTCGCTTATGGACGTTACATCATATCCGGCAAGAGTAAGCATTTCGCTCAACTCTTCCAGATATTCCTTATCATCATCTACTATCAATATCTTCTTCTGGGCCATTTCAACCCCCTTTTTTTCTGCCTGCCGGATAAGCGGGCGTTACCTTACATTATCATGCGCCGGACTGATAGCTTTTAACGGGATATGGATAGTAACCGCTGTCCCACTACCCTCTTTACTGGATATGCTTATTGCTCCCTTATGAAGATCTATTATCTGCCTGCAAACAGGAAGTCCCAACCCGGTCCCTCCGGCTTTCGTCGTATTAAACGGCTTGAACATATTCTTCAACGCTTCCTTTCCTATGCCCGGTCCATTATCCTTAAATACGATCTTAAGCATATCGCCTTCACGGTCGGATACAAGGATATCTATCTCGCCTTCCTTATCAATAAATGATTCGAACGAGTTATTCAATATGTTATTAAAAACTTCATGTAATTGTACCGGATCCGCCTGCAAAGCGAGATTCTGCGGACAATTAAATTTTCTCCTGATACTTACATCGTATTCCGGGAAGATGGACTGGACGAGATCTATGCTATCGCTCAATAGCTCATGTATCTTCACCGATTCCCTCATAGGTGTTTTTATGCCCGAAAATATGAGAAGATTCTTTATTATCTGATCCGATTCCATCACTTTTATCTCTATATTCCTGATATTCTTATCAAGTTGCGGATCTTTGCTCTTCGTCTTAATATTGTAAGCCGCTATTCCTATAGCGGCCAACGGACTGCGAAGCTCATGAGCTACCGAGGCTGAAAGCGTGTCCATCTCCGCTAATCTGTCAGCCCTGTCAAGCCTCTTCTGAGTATCGAGAAGCTTCCGGCTGTTCTCGCTTACCATCTTCTCCAGATCTCTCTTATCTCTCTCTAATACTTCCTCTGCCCGTCTATGGCTTGTGACATCCCGCGATACGCCCATTACGTTAATTACATTACCCTTGCTGTCGCTTATCGGGCTAAGGCGGGTATCGAGCCAAAATTTACTTCCGTGAAATTCATACTCGCCGAAGGCAAATACCGATTTGCGCGTCTTGTATACCTTTCTGATGTTTCCGATAAACCGCTTAGCGACTTTAGGCCCGAATAGCTTCGGCAAGCTTTTACCTATGAGATCCGCCGGCTTCTTATTGAAATAAGCCGCGCCGAATATATTCACATAACTGATGATGCCATCACAGTCCAGAATATATATCGGATCTTCAGCCATTTCGGCAAGCGCCCTATATCGCTCTTCGCTTTGCAGCTGTTTATTATGCGCGTCTATGCGGAGCGATATATCTCTGAATACGCCCATCAGGATAAGCTTATCGCCGCGTCGAATAAGCGTTGATTTTATCTCTACGGGTATCCTGACTCCGCCTTTTGTGATAACCTCTGATTCTATAAGTTTGTGTATATTTCTATGCAGTATTTTAAAATCTTTCATTGCTTCTTTCGCAACCTCGCACGGATGTAACTTATCTGCGCGCATAGTGAGTATCTCTTTTTTTGAACGTCCTATCATCTTCTCGGCTAACTTATTGCAATCTATAAGCTTTCGCGTCTTCTGATCGGCAACGAAAATAGCGTCATTAATATTTTCGAATATCTCTCTGTACTTTTTTTCGCTATCCCGCAGCATGGCCTCGGATTTTTTCATCCCGCTTTTGTCTTTCATAATAAGCATCTTCTCTCTTTAATACATTCGCATAAGAGATATCTATCCGGCAGCTATAGCCGCTACGATCGCAGCTCCGCGCCCGGAACCGTCTTTAGTAAGGGTGATATTTATTCTTCCCGCGCTCCGACCGGATAATTCTTTTATGGCATAGATAATGTTTCCGGCGAACCCGGGAAGCTTTTCATATATGGTGCCGTCTATGGCTATAGTATGCGCTTTTTTTAGGCCGGGGTCAATCTTGGTGACTACGGCAAATATCGCGGCAGCGGATATACGCGCGGCTCTTAAAGTAACCAGCCCGCAGACACGCTTTATCATTTTGCGGTCTTCTATAGATTGATGACGGACGCCTGCCTTACGCAGCAGAGATTCTACTCCGGCCAGACCGCTGGATCTATCCGCCAATATATGCGAAATCTCTTCGCTTTTAAAAATTATCTCACTATAGGTATTTTTCGATGATGCGCCGTCGAATAAACGATTCTCCCTTATAAGGCGTTTAACTATAAGGGTGCATATCTCACCGAGATACATTCCCGAAACCATCTTCTCCAGCATCTGAAAACCGGGGTTGCTCGAAGAGGCATCGAGCTCTTTATCATAGCTGGTAACTTTCAGCTTATTGAAATTACCCCACTCAATATTGATTATCATGGTGCCCGGCTTACGCCATCGTCCTTTAAGTTTCTTGATCCTACGGAGATCTTCTACATAACAGGCATTTGTGCCTGTACCGATAATTACCCCGACATCGCAGCTTCTATCGCCATAACTCCTGGCTACCAGCGTGCCCACAGTGTCATTCACCAGGGCCGCTACCGATACGCTCCCGACGCCTTTTTTCTTCAGGGACCTTTCCAAGAGCCCGACAACATCGCGCCCTTTCACACCGCTGGCTCTGAATCCTTTGGTCCATGCGACAAGCCTGCCGCGGTCAATATCTGTTTGTTCGACCGGAAAAGAGAATGTAAAGCCGAGGGGTAGTTTGTCGTAGGAACTGATATTATTTTCTTTTATGAATTTTTTTATTGCTGCGGAGAGAAGGTCGAACAATCTTTCGCCTGTGGTGGCGATATCCTCTTTTTTCAATTCAGACTTCAAAGTACGGATATCGGATAATGTACCGTTACCCTTAAGCATGAGACTTAAGACCCTGAAATTAGTGCCGCCGAGATCCAGGGCGATGAATCTGCCTTTCTCATTCCCTGTAGGCCTGTCTACATACGTAGGTATCATCTTGAGTGAGCTCTCCTTACAGAGAAGACCCTTACTCATTTCGAGATGAAAACGTCTTACTATACCCCTAAGTTCCGCCTTTGATATCCTAAGATCCTTACTTATTCTGCCGAGCGGCGTGGGGATCATCTCGATATATTTAATACCTTATATTTCAAAACCCCTGCGGGTACTTTTATCTCTACGGTATCGCCCTTTTTGTGGCCCAAGAGGCCGGTCCCCACAGGAGAAGATACCGATATCTTACCTTGCGCATAATCCGCCTCTTCTTCGGCTACAAGAGTATAAATTATCTCCCGGCTTGATTTTAAGTCCTGAAGTTTCACAGTGGCCCCTACCAATATCTCATCTGACGGCATATTCTCTTCGTCTATTATCTGGGACAGAGCCAGTTTATTCTCAAGTTCCGATATCCGCTTTTCATTCAGCCCCTGAGCGTCTTTCGCCGCATCGTATTCGGCATTCTCGCTTATATCCCCATGGGCCCTCGCTTCACCGATGGCCTTCGAGATCGCCCTTCGTTTTACGGTCTTCAGATTCTCCAGCTCCTTAACCAGCTTCTCATGGCCTGCTTTTGTAAGATATGAGCCTTGCTCCATATTCTTTTCCTTATTTAATGTATATTTTCGCCTACACTTAACGCGAATCTTTAAGAAATTCCGCCATATCGGCCGCAAGCGGCGACTCAAAACTCATCTTCTGAGAGCTTGCCGGGTCTTTAAATTCTATACGCTTGGCGTGCAACGCCGTCCTTTTGAAACGTAATTTATAGTCTTTTCTGAACGCATATACCGTCTCGCCCACAAGCGGATGGCCTATAGACTTCATATGTATGCGTATCTGGTTGGTCCTTCCCGTAACAGGTTCCACTTCCACTACCGTAAAAGCGCCGCGCCTCTCCAGAACCCTGTATTTAGTCAACGCATCTTCCGCTTTGAGCTTATTTCTATTATAGATAGAACCGGCAATAGTATCAAACTCTTTCTTCACTATGCCGTTAACAAATGCTATATATGATTTCTTAACAGATCTCGCGCGGAATTCATCCATCATAGTCCGCTGTACGGCTTTGCCTTTGGCATAAATGATCAGTCCGGAGGTATCTCTATCGAGCCTATGGCAGGGATACGCGTTTACCTGTACGCGGCGGCTATCGAGCTCTTTATTAAGAAGATCCGTAAGCGTATTAGTCTCCTTCTTTGGAGTCGGTATCACCAGCATGCCGGAGGGCTTGTCTACGATGATAAGCCGGTCGTCTTCGTAGACTATTCGATACTTTGTCATTATTTGATGTGTCTTGTCTGGTAATTATTCACCCGGACGTCGTATTCGTCATTTATATCGCCGACTATCTCTTCCACGAGATCTTCGAGCGTAACCAGCCCCTGGAGCTTATTCTGGCTATTGACCACTATGGCTAAGTGCGTGTGGCCTTTTTGAAACTCCTTCAGAAGCTCAGTAACTTTTTTGGAGTCGTTGACCATTGTAGGCGGATAAACTATATCCTGAAATACCACGAGCTCTTTGTTGGACGAGAGCATCAGGAGATCTTTCATATTGATGATTCCCGTTATATTATCCGGATCGTTCTCGTATACCGGTATTCTGGAATAGCCCGATTCCAGCACTTTGTACAATATGTCGTCTATGCCGGAGTTCAGATTTATGGAGAATATATCTTTCTTGGGCGTCATCACATTCTTTATCACCGCATCGCTGAATTCAAATACCTTAGTGATCATGCCGTATTTATCCTTCTGCAGGCTGCCTTCCTCCTGGCCGACCTTTATCATCGCTCTTATCTCGTCATCAGTAACGAGAGACGCTTTCGGCAAAGTTTTAGACTTGATGACTTTTAAGATCACGTTTATCGCGACTTCAAAACCCGCTATGAGCGGAGAGAATATCTTTATCATAAACCGCATAGGCCTGGCTAAGTAGAAAGATACCCTTTCGGAATAATTCGCCGCTATCGTCTTAGCGGTAACTTCAAAGAATATTATCAGGATCGCGGATAGAGCGGTGGACGTGATAACCTGCCATGCTCCGACTCCCATGAACCTTATTATTATGGCGGTCACAAGCACGGCTATCAAAGTATCCACAACGTTATTCGATACGAGGATGGTGCTGAAAAAACGTTCCGGGGTCTCCAATATCTTCAGAATTATGGCGGCTCGTCTCGAACCTTCGGAG
>CAZHIO010000024.1:0-8356 GCA_964532615.1 uncultured Planctomycetia bacterium | reverse complement strand
GATCGAAAGAATAAAAGTGCCGGCAGATATCGACTATGCCGTTATTAAATGTCTCTCAACCGAGATCAAAGAGAAATTATCAAAGGCAAGGCCGCTAAACCTCGGCCAGGCATCCCGTATATCCGGAGTTACGCCTGCGGCGATATCCGTTCTTATGATCTACATCGATAACAAGAGACGGTCTGCATGAAGCTTTATAATGATTACAGCTCATACCTGAAAGAACGCTATGGGGTCAAGGTCTACAAGATAGGCATCGACGCCGGATTCTCATGTCCGAGTATCTGCATATATTGTAACGATAAGGGTTCGCGCTCGTCTTATACTAATGCCCGAGACCCGATTGACAAACAGCTATCGGAGCGTATAGAATATTTAAAAAAAAATAATAATGCGGCAAAGTTCATAGCATACTTCCAGTCGTTCACCAATACCAATGCGCCGGCTTGTGAGCTAAAGCGCGCTTACGATTGCATACTACCTTTTAAAGACGTGGTGGGCTTATCGATAGGCACGCGTCCTGACTGCGTTGACCGTGATAAACTATCGCTGATCGCTTCATACAAAGACGATTACGATGTGTGGATTGAATATGGCCTGCAGTCCATTCATAATAAGACGCTTAAAACAATAAAACGCGGCCACAACTTCGAAGATTTCTTACGCGCTTTAGAAGATACTAAAGCGTTATCGATATCGGTATGCGCCCATGTAATAATCGGTTTGCCCGGAGAAACCAGAGAGGAGATCATCGATACGGCTAAAAAGCTTACTGAGCTTAAAATCAACGGCGTAAAGATCCATCTATTACACATATTGAGAGAAAGCGGCTTAGAAAAGCCCTATAGAGATGGTTCGATAAAAATCCTATCTCAGGATGAATACGCAGAGCTTGTGTGCGACTTCCTGGAACACCTATCGGGAGATATCATAATACAGCGCCTGACAGGACAGGGGAGCAGGGAAGACCATATAGCGCCTCTTTGGGCGCTTGATAAGATAGGTACGATCAACAGGATTGAGGAGACTCTGCGCAAGCGGGGAAGCTATCAGGGTATAAATAGTTAATAGTTGAGAGTTGGTAGCGTAAGGCGGATAGCTCAGGTAGGGTGAAACGCTATATCCGGGTGCCGTCTTTGATCTTAGCGTTCTTGGGAATAATGACTATTCCGTCTCTGATAAAGTAGTTTTCACCATCGAAGTTTTTAAGCTTGGCCGCGTTCTTGATCACGACATTCCTTCCGATCCTGGCGTTCTTATCGACTATCGCTTTATCTATAATCGTGCCGTCGCCGACTCCGATCCTTATATCCTCGAGGCTATCAGGATCCTCATAATAGTCAGCCCCAAGCAGAACGGTCCTCGATATCCTGCAGTTCTTACCGACATTGGAACGCAAACCCACGATGGAGTTAGATATCCGGGCGCCTGTTATGATGGAGCCTTCCGCTACTAATGACTTTTCGAGAGAGCACCTTACCATTCTGGCGGCAGGAAGGAAGCGCGGCCTTGTAAAGACCGATCCCTCATAAAAGAATTTCATATACGGTTTACCGCCGGCCAGGTCCATATTTACTTCGTAGAACGATTTTATTGTACCGACATCCTTCCAGTAATCATCGAATATATATCCTACGCCTTTATAATTTTTTATGGAGTGAGGGATCACCTCTTTGCCGAAATCAGCGTCGTTACTCTCAAGCACCTTGATCAGCGTTTTGGCGTTGAAGACATACACGCCCATAGACGCGAGGCAGAATGACCCCGGCAGCGTCTTGATCCCGTGCATATCGCCTTTAAATACATAACCTTTAAGCTCGCTTCTGCCTTTCGGCTTCTCTTTAAAACCGGTTACCCTGTCATTGCCATCCAGTCTTATCACTCCAAATTCATTGGCTTCATTCTTCTTTATAGGGATAACCGATAACGTAAAATCGGCTTCGTGCTGTTTATGAAAACCGACAAGCCTGCGGTAGTCCATATTATAGAGATGATCGCCGGAGAGGATCAGCATTATCTCATCGCCTTTGAGATTAAGGTGTACCAGATTCCGCCTTACGGCATCCGCTGTTCCCTGGAACCAATTTGTATTATCCACCGTCTGTTCGGCGGCGAGTATCCGGACAAAAGCTCTGGAAAAATAATCGAATCTATAAGTGTTGTTTATGTGGTTATTGAGGGATTCGGAGTTAAACTGCGTCAGCACATATATATCTTTTATGCCGGAGTGAAGGCAGTTAGATACAGGGATATCGATAAGCCTGTATTTTGCCGCTATAGGAACCGCGGGCTTACATCTGTATTCGGTAAGAGGGAAGAGCCGCTTACCCTGTCCGCCGCCTAAAATCAGAGCTACAACTTTTTTCATTGGAGCGCCTTTATTTATTTGTCCTTTAATTATATCATAACCGCCGTTAAAGACAAGGGCAGAACTTTTGATACCTTGCTTCACCATACCTAAGCCGAAGCAGTAGCCCAGGCTTAAGCCTGGGCTACTAATACTGCATTGCCTTATGGGCTTTCTTCCCGCCCGTATCGACTTGACACGGCCGAATGCACCGTCTATAATGTCTTTGTCATAAATATATTTACACATAAAAATAGGGGGGAAGATGAGAAGACTCGCGATTATGCTATCCATAATAGTTACGCTGGCGTTCTCTTTACTGTGCCCGTTTGCGCACGCCGAGAATCGATGGTCCAGGCTTGTGGAAGAGTCGGGACAGGTGCTCAGCGAGATACAGCAGATGCCCGATCAATCGATCCCTGAAGACCTACTGAGAAGCTGCCATGCGATATGCATCTTTCCCAATACGATATCCGCCGGTTTTGTCTTTGGGGGCAAATACGGACAGGGCATAATCATGGTAAGGGACGAGAGTACGGGGAAATGGTCGCCGCCGGCCGCTTTTACAATGGCAGGCGGCAGCTTTGGGTGGCAGATAGGCGGCCAGGCTACGGATTTTGTGCTACTGGTAATGAACAGAAGAAGCGTAGACGGTATTCTTGACGGAAAATTCAAACTCGGAGCCGACGCGTCCGTGGCTGCCGGCCCTGTGGGCAGGGCGGCGGAGGCATCTACCGATATCCAGCTTAAAGGCGGCATCTTATCATATTCCAGAAGCCGCGGGTTATTCGCCGGAGTGAAGCTCGAGGGCGCCGTAATAACTCAGCATTGGGACGGCGATTACGCTCTTTACGGCAAAAGCCTATCCGCAAGACAGATACTGCTCGAAAATATGGTGTCTATGCCGAAGTCGGCGGATTCTTTACTTAAGGTGCTTAATAAATATCGAAAAATATAGCCGGACGATATCTTAACGATGCTCTCATCTCTACTGTTCAGAGACCCATTAGCGTTTTGCCTGATCGCGATACCGCTGCTCTACTCTGTAATTCTTCATGAAATATCTCATGGCTGGGTAGCGTATCTGTTCGGCGACGATACGGCAAAGCGCGCGGGAAGGCTCTCGCTGAACCCATTGGTTCACCTGGATCCGATAGGGACCCTGGCTCTATTCTTATTCGGATTTGGATGGGCAAAGCCGGTACCGATAACATATTCTAATCTGAGACATTACAGGTTAGGTATAATATGCGTATCGCTTGCCGGATGCCTTACGAATATAATCATCGCTGTCTTATCGATCCTATTGCTTCAATACAAAGCCATATCAGCCAATCTGATAGCCGCCAGGCTCCTGATAATCATGGCCAATATAAACATCGTCTTAGGGACGCTAAACCTTATTCCTATCCCGCCTCTCGACGGCTCCAGAATACTTTATGGAATATTGCCCCGAAAAGCCCAGGCCGCGCTTTTAAAGATCGAGCCGTACGGCATGGCTATTTTGTTGGCTTTGCTATTTACAAAGATGCTAAACCCGATTATAATGGTGATGCAGGATGCCATTATCTCGGTCATTAAATTTATACTGAGGATATGAAAGACTTTTATATAGAAAAGAAGATCTACTATCACGATACAGACGCCGGAGGGGTTGTATATTACGGCTCCTATTTAAAACACCTTGAGGAGTCGCGCACGGAGTATTTTAGCTCTATCGGCGTAGACCTTGTGAAGTATGCAAAGAATGGCCTGATATTTCCCGTAGTGCATCTGGAGATGGATTATAAGAAGCCGGCCCGATACGGAGATACGATCAAAGTATTCACATGGCCGGAAAATATAGGCAACGCATCTTTAGCGCTTAAACAGGAGATCAGACTCGGGGAGACATTGCTCGTCATATGCAAAGTGACATGGGCATGCGTTAATATTGCTCTAAAGCCCACCAGGATACCCGAAGAGATCCGTTCGAAATTGACCGCATATCTGGGGATTAAGAATGCATGATCTGATGTTTTCAAAAGAAATAATAGCCGCCATCAGCAATAAGGCGGAAACTCTCGGCAAGGACGAAGAGGTCACATCAGTGAACGTGCGGCTTAGCCCTCTATCTCACGTAAAAGCCGATACCCTTAATGATACTTTTTCGCTTATGATCAAGGAGACGCCGTATTCTAAAGTCAGGCTTGTGATCGATAGATTAGGGTTGGACATAAGATGTCGTTCATGTAATAATGTCTTTACAGTGGATGAGCCGACGTTCGAGTGCCCGAAATGTCTTAATAAGGATATAGATATAGTGCATAATAAAGAATTTGTAGTAGAATCGGTTGAAAGCGGCAAAGCCAATGGAAGATAATATAAAAGATAATGTGACCGGTGTTAGCGTTAAGACGAATGATAAGCCTTTTATCATGAAGGTGCTTATCATAGCTTGCGCTTTCATGCTGATACTATTATTCAGCGTCTTTAATCATACTAAGAGCGTTGAAACCAAGTATAAGAGAGAGAGGAGCGAATTCATAAAAGAGAAGATGAGCCTTAAGGATGAGCTGGACTCTCTTAAAAGCGAACTAAAGATGAATGGGGAAAAGATAGACTCTTTGAAGGCGGACAAAGCGTCCATTTCTGAAGAGCTTGCTCAGGTCAAGAAGTCCATTGTCGAGCTTGAAACCGCGACCAGCCTCGAAAAAGAGTCCTTAATAAAATCCAATGAGCAGCTAAAGAAATCAGGCGGCGCATTTCAAGGCTATACGACGGCTCAGATAATTAAAGAGGTCTCGGCGCGGGAAACCAATGAAAATATTAAGAAATTTCTTGCTGATGTCGCCCTGAAGCTCGATATGATAATGGAAGGCAAGGTGGTCGCGCTTGAACCTATAGTGGTAACGGAGACCGAAAACAGAGAAGCCAATAAAGAAGCCGATAAAATAGAAGCTAAGCAGGGTGAAATAATTTCTTTTGATAAAAAGACCGGCCTTATTGTCATTAACATCGGGAGAGAAGATAACGTAAGAGAAGGGCAGAAGTTGACCATTTATAACAACCAGGATGCCATTTGCACCGCTTCGGTAATCAGACTGCGCTATCAGATATCTGCTGCTGTTATAGAAACCTATCGCGTAAAACATTCGATTAGTGACGTTCGCGAAGGCCTTCGCGTAGTGCGTGATCAATAATCTCCGATAATTACCTCAATAACTATCCCAAACAACATAGTGTATAGTAAGAATACCGGGCGCACCGGCTTAGTGTGCTTTAATGAATTCTATAAAACCGGCGCAAAAACTGATTTAATGTAACTACATATAGATCAGCAGGTTAAAGCATTTGCTTTCAAGCTTGATAGTTAACATAAGATATATTATAATGCATTGCATAGTATCATTCATAAAAGGCCCCTCAGGTCTTTAGGTGCTCTTTTACGGCTTTATCCAATACTTCTCTTAACCATTCCGCCCGCGACCAGTATCCCAATTTCTTATAATCGACTTCACGTACGTCATTATATATGCGCTCCGGAACTCTGATGGTTATCTGCTTATATCCTATATGCTCTTTATTCAATGCATCCGGCCGTCTCGGGCTCATAGTTTTTCTCCGTTCATATTTGCGCCGCTGGTTTGATTGTATTGGCGTGAATTTCCGATTTTAAAGTCTCCGCCCTGAACCTTTATGATCTCGCCGTTTATAAGGGCTCCTGCGACCGCTTTACGGGCTTTTCTCAGCACCCTGGATAGTGTCTGCTGGCTTATGTCCATAAATTTCGCGGCCTCGCGTTGATCCAGGCCTATGTGGTCGATAAGCCTTATCGACTCGATCTCTTCAAATTTCAGCTCCCTATATCCGGGCCTGCCTATACGGCCGCGCGGGCTGAACTGCCTGACGCCGGGCTGTTTCTGGACCATTCTGGCCTTGATCGGCCGGCCTATCTTAGGATCTCTTTCTGAGCGCTTTACCGTCGGCATATTTTTTAACCCCGTATTTTACAAAATCCGTCCACAGCTTATCTTTTGAGTATATACCCATATATACCATAAAACAACCTTCCAGTCCATAAAATAACCGATAATTATACGGGTTGGTCTCTTATGCTTTCAGGCCGGCTATCTTTTCCTGCAGATATGTGAATTTGTGCGACATGTAATATGACCTGATATCCCTCTTTACTAATGATCCCAGGGTTATGCTAAAGTCGTTTTTCTTGAATTCGTTTGATATTTTCAGCAACTTGTCCAGCTCTTTCCCGGACGCCTGCAGAGGAACGCCTTTTCTAAGCATAAATTCTATATCATAGAAGTCCCTTACCTCTTGACGATCTAAAGCCGCTTCAATCTTATTCTTCATCATCTGTTCCAGGGACATGGCTTTTAAGATGACTTGTTTTGTGCTGAAGATCGAGAATGCGATCCGCTCATCAAAATCACACTTCTTTACCTCACTCCTTATTTCAATTTTAAGCCGTTTGGGATAGCCTTTAGAGCGCAATTCCAACAAGATCGTATAATGTTTCATGCAAGCGTCAGTTAGCTCATACCACTTAGACAGGTACTCTTTTAAGTTCGTAAAATATATTTTTGTATCGGCCTTTTTCACGAACCAAAAGTCGAGATCCACAGAGTATCTATTCAGCTCGTAACACAGTCTTAGCATTGTGCCGCCGCCAAATACCAGGCTCTCAAGAAACTTGCCGCTATTCATCTTTTCCAGAACTTCGATCTCTAATGCTTCATGTCTTTCTAATGTATCCATTTTTTCTTAAAACCTCTTTTGTTTTTTCAGGATATTCCCGGGCAAGCGTATTGATCTTACCGATATCCAGCTTACCGCGGTCTATGGAGCTCAAATCAAAATTATACCGCTTAATGCTCATTAAGTACACGGCGTCAAGAAATGCCTTTTCGGGAGTAGCTATAAAAAAACCCTTCTCTTTCACGAACCCGGAATAAAGGTTTTTGCTTAACTTCGTAAAAGTAAGGGTCGTGCCGGATATGTTTATCTTCTTGGTGCGCTTTACGGCTACAGATTCTATAAAATCTCTCTGCATTTGGGTCGTTATCTCATAATAATCGAGCGCGCTCATGAGCGAAATGTACGATGGAACCTGCACGAGATTCGCAATACCAAACTTTTCTTCCCGCGCCAGAGCCTCCCATCGGTCTTTTAATATATAGAGATTCCTTTTAGCTCTGAGCAGAATACCCTGTGCGGCATATCTGCTGGCGGTAACCCTGGCTGAGTCGGATGTTATGCCCAGAGACTTAGCTATCTCTTCGCATCCGAAATAGACCTTTTTTATGGCCTTCATTTTTGAGTATGTCATAGAATACACCTGATTAACATATTTGTTAATTAAGTATACTTTATTAAAAGAGGTTTGTCAAGGGGGTGCTCTGTGTTATCTTACGAACAATATAGCCGGCTGTCAATGTTAAATGCCTGATTTTTGCTTCCTAACATCGACGATAGCGTATCTGAAGGATTACTGCGCCTGGACTGGTATGAGGGCAATACTGGCCATGTTGACCATTTCTTTCACCAATGCTACTTCCCGTTCGGTAAAACCGATTTCTTTCTTTACCAGATTGAGATTAATAACTCCGTATACGTCGCTCTCGTTACCTTTATTAAAAGGCACGATCATCGATGATTTAATATTATGCCTACTCATCTTATCGGATAGGTGATTTTTGTTCTGGTCATGGGGCAGTATAAACGACTGGGATTTTTCGGCAGCTAGGCCCGCTATCCCCTCCCCCATCCCTATCTCCGTGCTATCCACTATCCTTTGGTCAATTCTTTCGGCAACTTTAATATGCAGTTTCTTGGTCTTTCGGTCCACTATCATTACAGAACCCGAATCGGCGTTGATCGCCAGAGAGCAGCAGCTGAGCAGGTTACCCAGAATGCGCTCCTCGTAATGAGATGAAAACAGAGGATCCAGCTTTTCGATCTCAGGGGCTATCTCGCCCAAACGCTTCTTATGGTAGCCGGACTGAGCAATGT
>CAZHIO010000023.1:0-8371 GCA_964532615.1 uncultured Planctomycetia bacterium | reverse complement strand
TGCGCATAGCGGATTATCGGAGTAAGAACGGCCTCTTCGTATCCAAAGATGATCTGAAGAAAGTGCCCGGCATAGGAGATAAACTTTTTCTAAAGATCAAAGACGGGATCTCTCTGGAGTAATTTCGATGAAGAGACCCATTCTTTACATTTTTATACCTTTCGCGCTGGGGATCGTAGTTTCCGGGATTTCGAATATTTCCCCTAATTACATCTTCTGGTCGAGTCTTATATCATTTGCCGCAGCCCTGACTTTTCTAAAAAAGAACTTCTTATCGCACATCGCCCTATTTCTCGCCGTATTATTCTTCGGGATATTCTATTATCAGAATTCAATGCTGCTTTCGGGGGACCATATAGCGCACTTCGCGTCCGATAATCCAAAAAAGCTTCTGCTGAAAGGGGTTATCTCGGATGATCCGATCGTGAGCACAACGCCTTATAATAAACTCAAAACTACGTTTGTAATTAAATCGGAAGCCGTAAAAGACAGCCAGTCATGGCATCTTTCGAGAGGGCTGGTCGACGTCTCATTATACAGCGCAAAAGAGAAGCCGCTCGTTTTCGGGCAGAGGATAATCCTCGACGGTTTCCTGTCGAAGCCATTCGGACTCCAAAACCCGCACCTATTCGATTACGCGAAATATCTGGCTATAAAAGATATATACGCTGTATTTAGAGCGAAGGAAGGCTCCGAACTTGAAATACTAAACGATAATGTCTGCGATCCGGTCAGGAGTGCCGCTTATCGCGCGCGAGACTGGATGAGAAAGGCCATAAATAAACACTTCGAAGCGCCTTACAGTGGTTTTATTAAAGCGATAATGATAGGAGACAGGACCGATCTAAGATATAGCCTTAATAGTGACTTTATCAAAACCGGTACTGTGCACGCTATTGCGATAAGCGGGCTCAACGTCGGCTTGATCGTCGCCATGTTAATGGCATTGCTAACGCTATTCAGATTGCCCAAAAAGATAAATCTGGTTATTGCCGCCTGCGTAATGGTTCTGTATGCTTTCATAGCCGGGTCCAGCCCGCCGATAGTACGAGCCGTTATAATATTCACGGTATTCGTAGCAGGTTATCTGATAAATAGAGAATCGGAGATGCTGAACTCGCTTGCGTTCACGGCACTGGTAATGCTCCTGGCAAACCCCAAAGAGTTGTTCGACCCGAGCTTTCAATTATCATTTATTTCTATAGCGGGCATGATAATATTCATACCGAAGATTAACGCTCTTTTTAAGATAAACGGAATAAAGCGGGATTCATTGAAGGCAAAGGTGGCCTGGTACACGCTGAGCGCGACGGCAGTTTCAGTAGCCGCATGGCTGGCGACATGGCCTATAGTGGCCGTCTATTTCAATATCGTATCTCCGATCTCATTAGCGGCGAACCTTGTAGTCGTGCCGGCTCTATTTTTATTGACCGCCGGATCTTTTTTATTCTTATTCGCCGGCCTATTATATGCGCCGGCCGCAGCCCTCGCGGCTCATCTGTTAAGCCTCTTCTGCAGTGCTCTTTTTACGGCAAATCACGCTTTAGCGTGCCTGCCGTTTGCCTACGTAAGGGTCGCCGCGCCGTCTCCGATCTTCATGTTATTGTATTACGCGGTGATATTACTGATAGCCGCGCCGCCCAAAATAAATTTAAGAATATTCAGCGTGCGGAGGATCGAGCTATGGATATTATTACTACTCTCTTTCAATATACTCGTATGGCGTGAAGCCCTGCATGATAGCTCCGACGCGCTTAAAATAACTTTTATGGATGTCGGGCAGGGTGATTCCGCTCTTATAGAACTGCCCGGAGGGAGAAATGTGCTGATAGACGCCGGGCCGGGCGGAGATGATGAGCGATTTGACGCGGCGAGGTCTGTGATCGCGCCGTATCTGTGGAACAGAAATATAAACAGGTTAGACGCGATAATAGTTACGCATTTTCATGAAGATCATCTGGGTGGAATAATATATCTATTGGAGAATTTTAAGGTCGGACGCGTAATAGATAACGGAGCCGCGTGCGAGAAGAGCGCCATCTTCGACAGATATCTTCGCACTATAAGATTAAATAGAGTGCGGCGCGAAACCGCAGGAGAAGGCGATAAGATATATTTCCGGGACGGTATGATATCGGTAATCAATCCGGAAAAAGACGCGGTGAAGATAGATTGCAATGAAAATTCAATAGTCCTTAAAGTTGAATATAAAAAATTCAGCGCCCTATTTTGCGGCGACGCATCCGGACCCGCGCTTAGACGGATCACGGATAGTTACGGAAAATATTTGAGATCGGACGTTATTAAGATACCGCATCATGGCGGCAATATAGGAGATCAAGCAACGATAAAAAATTTCTTTGATACATGCCGGGCAAAAATCGCGATCATAAGCGTCGCAAAAATAAATAAATATCGTTCACCATCCCAGCGAACATTGAATATTTTAAGCATATCCGATCCGCATGTTTATCAGACAAAAGATAGCGGCGCGGTTACTGTGTCTGTTAATGGGGAAGAATACGAGGTAAAGCCCTATATAAACAATATCTAACTTTTTTATAGCTAACCTTGACAAGCCGGATAATGTATGATATAGTAGCATCGTAATAAAGGCGCATTAGAGTATTTCATAAACTCGGAAGGAACGGAAAAATAATGGAGAATTTCAATAACGTTGAAGAGAATAGGCGTTATAAAAGGATCGAGTCTAACGTTCCCGTTCAATATAAAAATCTTCGCGTATCCACAGATCTTCCCTTAGGTTCGATAGCGAGAAACCTCAGTGAGGGAGGGGTCTGTTTTCAGACAAGTAAATTTATATCTTTAGCCTGCCGCCTTGTCGTCGAACTCGCGATACCTACGTCTCCCAAACCGATCAAAGCTATATCCAAAGTGGCATGGATAAGAAAGATACCGTCTTCAGACCAGTATGAACTCGGGAACCAGTTCCTTGAGATCACGAAAGAGGATAAGACCAATATTCTGAATTTTGTAAATCAGAGTCTTGGCGGCGATACAGCGATCCAAACCTCAGCCCTGCCGGAAATAAAATAGACATTTCTTTACTTTCCTTTGACTACCGCAATATCCACATGGTATAATTCTCGCTAATTATGAAGAGATACGTATCCCTTACTATAATTACGGTCATATTATCATTATCCGTACTATCCGGCAGATCTCATGCTTATTGGGTATGGACCCCCGAGACCAAGAAGTTCATAAATCCAAAGTACGCCGTTAAAGACACTCCAAAAGAGCAGTATGAATGGGCTATGAGCTTTTACGACTCCAAGGATTATAAGAGGGCCGCGACAGAATTCGAGAAGCTTGTTAAAAACTACGAATACTCCGAATATGCCGCCGATTCGCAGTACCGCGTGGGCCTGTCTTATGACAGTCAGGGTAAGTATTATATAGCGTTCCAGAATTACCAGAAAGCGATAGATAATTTTCCGCACGTCAGCAATATAGACGAGATCATCGCCCGCGAATTTAACATAGCCAACATCTACGCCTCAAAACAGAATCCTAAAGTTCTCGGAACCGAGATCATGACGTCTTATGACAGGGCGATAGAGATATACAATAAAGTGGTCGATAACGCCCCGTTCGGAAAATTTGCGGACGAAGCCCAATTTAAGATGGCGACTACGATGAAGGAATCCGGAAGGTATGACGAAGCCACTCTCGCTTTCCAGAAAATACTCGACGACTATCCGGCTTCCAAGCTGTATGCTCAGGCGAAGTACGAGATGGCCGACAGCGCGTACAAGGCTTCCCTGCAACCCGCTTACGACGCCGCACCTACCGACAAGGCCCTGAAGGCTTTCGAGGATTTCACAAGCACTACTTCAGATGAAAAATTGAACAAAGAAGCGCAGGGCACGATAAAGCGCCTTAAGAACAAGGCCGCTGAGAAATCTTTTTTAACGGCCGAATTCTATGAGCAGCAGAAGCATTACGCAAGCGCCATAATATATTATCAGGACGTTATAGACCGTTATCCGGATAGCATCTCTGCGGGAATAGCGATCGGCAGGATAGCGGATCTGAAGAGCGGCAACTATTCGCATAAGAGCCAGGAAGCGTTGGCCCGTCAAAAACAGGGTTGGACAGCGCCATGGTCCGCCAAAGATAAGAAAGCTGCGACTAAGCCGCCTAAGGTAAAGAAAGTTAAGGTATCGGCTCCGGCTGCGGCCGGTGCGCCTTCCGCAGAGAAACCTGCCGAGGCTCCTGCTCAGGCAGAGCCTGCGGTTACAGGCGCCCAGCAGACGGAAGCAAAGCCGCAAAGCCAGGAATCTCCGGACAAGGCAGCGGCCGATACCCCAGAAGCGGTCAAAACCTCTCCGAATAAGCGATGGTGGGCTTACGGTTTAGCCGAAAAGAGAGATGAGAACAGGATAAAATTGTACGAAGATGAGTCTAAAAAGAGATGGTCGCCTATAAATCTTAATAAGAAAACGGAAGGAATAAAGAAAGATGAGTAAGATCTGTATAGCGTTATCGTTAGTATCGATACTGGCGATATCGGGCTGCGGATACACTACAAGCTCGCTATTGCCGCCTGACTTGAAGACCATATATGTGGAGAACTTTAAGAACAAGATCAACGTGACCGCCGAACAGAATGATATAAGGATGTACAGAGGTTACAGGCCGGGAATGGAGACCGATATCACAAAAGCCGTTATAGACAGATATCTCTTCGACGGCAACCTTAAGATCGCTCACGAAGAGAAAGCCGATCTCATCCTGAGGAGCGAACTGATAGACTATAAGAGAGATTCGCTGCGATACGATGCCAATGATAACGTGGAAGAGTACAGGATAAAGCTTATAATTAATATGAAGCTCGAAGACGCCAAAAAGGGCACCGTCCTATGGACTGAAAATGGTTTCGCGGGAGAGACTACGTACAGGATCTCCGGCGCCGGGGCCAAAAGCGAGAGCGCCGCGATCAGGGATGCTGAAGCCGATCTCGCCAGACGTGTGGTAGAGAGAACTATCGAGGCATGGTAATTCCGAAGCAGTCTGTATTTTTGTTTGTAGGGAATGATAAGTACCTGAAAGAAGAAGCGTTAAAGAAACTGATATCGTCACTGCCCGGCAGCGCCCGGGACCTGTCCGACCTTATAACGTTTTACGGCGGAGAGCTTGATCATCAGGAAGTGATCGATAGTCTTAATACCGTACCGCTTTTGTCCGACAATCGCATCATCATCATCAGGGATATAGATAAAATATCCGATGAGCTCAAGGCCAGCCTGATAGAATATATAAAGAGACCCTCCAGAACCGCATATCTCGTACTTGACTCACAGGACGATTCCGCGATAGAAGACTACGCCGAAGCATCCGGGCATATAAACATCCGGCAATTCGGATCTCCCACCGGCAATTCGCTCGCATCATGGATAAAAGATTATCTAAAGTCCAAAGGCAAGTCGATAGAGGACGATGCCGTGGACATTCTGAAAGAGCTTGAAGGCAACGATCTCTCTTATCTTTCACTCGAGCTGGATAAGTTGATCGCATTTTCCGGAGATAGAAAGAATATAGCATCACAAGACGTCGAGGAGATAATCGGCAAGAGCCTTATTAAATCAGTCTTCGATATGGCCGATGAGATCGGCCGTAAGAATACAGCCGGCGCCATCAATATCGCCTCAAGCCTTATAAGCGCCGGTAAAAAAGAGTACGAGCTGATAGGGATCCTCTCGTGGTTTCTTAAAAGGATGCTGAAGGCCAGGATGATGAAGGACGCAGGCGAGAACAACTATTCTATCGCTTCTATCGTCAGAGTAGGAAGGAAGTTCCAGGATGACTTCTTCAGGCAGCTGGCGAGCTTTAAGCAGGATAAGATAAGAGCCGGCATCGAGGTACTTTTGCAGGCGGATCTGGATATAAAGAGATCCCGATTTGACTCAGGATCGATCCTGGAGCTGACTATTATAAGACTATGCCTTCTTTAGAGAGGATAATTTCTTCATAAGGCGGGATATCTTTCTGGAAGCGGTATTGGTCTTTAATACGCCTTTAGAACGGGCTTTATCGATCTTCGAAACGATGACGGCAAGAGCTTTTTTCGCTTCTTCGGCCTTCTTGTCGGTTACCAATCTTTCGAAATTTTTTGTATGAGTTCTTAATTCCGTTTTAGTGGAAATATTCTTAAAATGTCTGAGCTTCGCTTTTCTGAGCTCTTTATACGCGGTTCTTTCAGTAGGCACTTTGCACTCCTTAAGTTTAGGTTAGCAGTTATAGATCGTAAAACCGTGTAATTATAACATCAAGGTTAATAGAGGTCAATCTTTTTATGAGCAATAAGAGCATGATCCACTCCACGGGCCTGATCGGAATAGCTACCGCTACCAGCAGGGTGCTCGGGTTCATAAGGGATATCGTATTCGCCAGTTTCTTCGGAACGAGCGTTGTGGCTCAGGCGTTCGTCGTTGCTTTCCGTATACCCAATACCCTTAGAGACTTAGTAGGGGAAGGGGCGATAAATTCGGCCATTGTGCCGGTTCTTTCCGAATATAAGGCGTTGGGCGATGAGAAAGAGTTTGCCCGCGCCGCAAAAGTCTTATTCAATATAGCGCTTGTAACCCTCTCTTTATTGACCGTTCTGGGCATAATATTCTCACCGGTTATAGTCCGCCTTATGGCTCCCGGCTTTGCGGCGGATCCGGACAAATTCCGCATGACCGTAATGTTGAACAGGGCGATGTTTCCGTATCTGGTAGTTATAGGGCTTACCGCTTATACTATGGGGGTATTAAACTCTCTCAAACATTTTGCCGCGCCGGCATTCGGGCCGTGTCTTATGAATCTGGTCCTTATAGCTTCGACAGTTTGGTTGTATCCGCGGGTGGGTGTCATGGGCCTTGCCGTGGGAGTTGTAGTGGGGGGCATAGTCCAATTGGCTATAAATATCCCGGTAATGTATAGATACGGGATAAGTATTAATTTCAGGGAAGGATTCAGGCACGCCGCAGTTAATAGAATAGGTAAGCTGCTAATTCCTCGCGCTATGGGTACCGGCGTGTATCAGATAAATATATTCGTAGACACGATGCTCGCGTCGCTATCTTCTGTAGTAGGCGCCGGAGGAGTCGCGGCCCTCTATTATTCCAACAGGCTTATACAATTTCCCCTGGCCATATTCGGCCTGGCGCTCGCCCAGGCCGCGCTCCCTAAAATGAGCCATGAGTTTGCCTCGAACGATATCGCGCTGATGAAGCGCACTCTTCAATTTTCACTTCGCGTAGTGCTATTTATAATGGTCCCGGCCGGGTTCGGGCTGGCGGTGCTGGGTGATCCTATTATCAGGATACTGTTCCAGCGAGGAGAGTTTACGGCTTATTCTACCGCCATAACGCAGAACGCTCTCTTCTTCTATTCTTTCGGACTATTCGCTTACGGCGGCATTAAGCTTCTGGTAACAGCATTCTATTCGATGCATGATACAAAGACGCCCGTAAAGACAGCATTTATCGCCGTAATAGTGAACATCGTACTTAGTTTACTGCTTATGTGGCATATGAAATTAGGCGGCCTGGCTCTTGCGACCAGCATAAGCGCAAGTTTTAATTTCATAATGCTGTACGTGCTGCTGAGAAATAAGATCGGCGATTTCGGCACCGGAGCCATAATGCATTCTTTAATCAGGGTCCTGGCCTCAAGCGTTCTTATGACGGTAGTATTAAAGACATTATCGGTAAAGCTGGCCCATATGGGCGTTATCGGATTGTGCATAGCGATATTTTCGGGAGCCGTCTCGTTCTTACTGATAAGCTATATGCTCGGCGTCAGGGAGATAAAGGATTTTTCGGCATGGATATTAAAGAGAAGATAAAGGAACTTCCTACATCCTCCGGCGTATATATAATGAAGGGCGCCGTGAATGACGTTCTTTATGTAGGCAAGGCGATAAATCTGCGAAAGAGGGTGTCGAGCTACTTTCGTCCGCGCCGCTCCGGCGGCGGAAGGATCGATCTGATGGTCGGTAAGATATCGGACATCACCTACCTGGCTACCTCTACCGAGGCCGAGGCGCTTATATACGAGAACAGCCTGATAAAACAGCTGCGGCCCAGATATAACGTCGCGCTTAAAGACGACAAGAGCTACCCCAGGCTAAAACTTACCGTTAATGAATCGTTCCCGCGGCTGATGATAACCCGTAAGATGTCCGATGACGGAGCCGCGTATTACGGCCCGTATACAAGCGCGAAGCCGCTCAAAGAGGCCCTTATAATGCTTCGTAAGATCTTTCCGCTGTGCACCTGCATAAAGCTGCCGATAAGAGTCTGCGTTAATTACCACATCCTGCAATGCATGGGCCCATGCGCCGGCAAGATAACAGCCT
>CAZHIO010000022.1:0-8463 GCA_964532615.1 uncultured Planctomycetia bacterium | reverse complement strand
GGGGCTTATCACCATCGACTAGTGTTACGTGCAAGGGTACGGGACACAGCCTCGAATAGGAAAAAAGGCGAAGGAGCGGCAGGACCCGAATTTTAGTTTGGGTTTACACATAAATATTTTATCCCCCCATAAAAGCGGGCTGCCGGGAGGGCGGAGCCGACGCTAGTAAGCCCCACCCTTTATCCGACAGCCCGTACAGCAAAGGTATCCTTAAATACCGTGATCGATCCGCGTTATAACGATGTCTCCATAGCCCTCTGGTTGCGCTCCCAATCGGCCAGATCTTTATTATAATTAACGGGTTTGATCTGAAGAGCGACGAGACGGAGTTGAGCGAGCAACTCCTCTAAATTATTTACATTCTCCAGGTCATTCGTTGATATCCTTTGTAATTGCGTCTTCATCGTCTCCCATATCATCTCTTTATCTATGCCCATGTTATACATGACTATGCATCTGGCGAGTCCGACACGATGCATAATATCCGGCCAATTGCCGTTCTCAGGGTTCGTATCACAGTCATTGTACGCATCCGGAACGATCGTCACGTCTGGCCCGTTATGATACTGGTCATCCAGCAGGTCCCATTTTCCGGTGCTATTATCAAGCATTGAAGGCGCAAATGAAACGACGTGGCCCTTACCACCGCTTACCGCGTCTGTCGCCTTTTTCATTGCTTCCATGTAATTCGTATAATTTGCATTCACCGTATCCGGATTACCCGGTTTCGGATCATAAGCAAAAGTAATTATCTGAGACTCATCTCCTCTCTGAGACAGGCTTTCCGAGCTTGCGTTTAATATGCTGAATCCTTTCTTAGCGAGCGCTTCATTAATATCATTAACAACATTATTAGTCTTATTATATTTGCTGCCTACAGGGATACCCACTACCACCTTTACTATACTATCTCTGCTCGCGATCACTTTAGCCACAGGCGTCAGCGCTTCCGCGCGGCTCTCGGGAGTATCGATACCGCGTCCGGATACCAGCGGCGTCACAGGGACTGTTTCTTCTTTACCGGCAATCGTCTGATCAACGACCCTGCTTGGCATCTGTATACTCAGAACCGGCGCGCCCATATACATTACGCCTATAACTGTGCACTTATTGTTTCCCGCGGGATTGAAGTCACTCGTATTAAGCTTAACCGTATTTGTTCCGGTAGTAACGGCAAGTGGATGATTACCACTTTTATCTAATAGTTTTACCGTATCAACCTCAACACTAAACCTGCCTATCTTATTGATCAGCTCCTTTATCTTTTTCTCTAATTCATCCAGACTGATGATATTAGCACTGCCAATTGTATCTGGATTTATCGCCAGAACAGGGGCGCCGCCATCGCCAGGGAATTCTGTAACATCAAATTTATTCGCCGTGATCAACTCGACTATAGCTTCCTTCATCTCCTGAGAGCTTATTATGCTTAAGATCTTAGCGAGCACTTCATCTGTAAGCTTACGATCGCCGCTGCTATGTATATCCGCTATGCCAAGTATGATGAGCGCAGTCAATAGATTTTTGTCGTTAGCTACGGCTTCAAAGTCTCTTTTTCCGCTATTAGCAAAGTTCCACGGATCGCTATGATGTTCGATCAACAATTTAACTAAAGCTATTTCGGAGTCTGAATACCCGCGTCGCGACAGCTCCGTGCCGGCCCATTCTGCACCGGCCTTATAATGATCTTTAGTGCTATCGATAAGCTTCATATTGTCATGAAGCGCTGCTGCGTTTATTAATGCCTCTTTATAATTGGCGGGCAGGGACTCATATAAACGGTTAATCATTTCAAACCGGTCCATTCCTATAGTTGTCTGCTTTGAATAAGGATTAGGGAAAGAATCCCATTTATTATCAGCTATCGCATCTATAGAAGCCGCAACATTCTTCATATGCTCCAGCCGCACAAATTCACCGTTAGGATCCGGTTTTCCATTAATATCCCACCTATCCCCTTCACCTTTCTGCCCCATTTCAGAATCATTCAAATACATCGCAAGCGTGTCACTTGCAGATCGCAGCGTGACCGGCGACGCCGCCGCAGGGAAAGATTTTATGCCAGATGCCGGAGCTGGCTCCATAGCGGTTTGACCTGGAGGGGTTTCACCCAACTCTTTTAGAATATCAATGGCTCCCTGATCGCCTTTTTTGGCTTCCTCGCGCAGATATTCCAATAGCTTTACAGATTTGGCCAAAATACTTTCACGCAGCATGTTTTTGACCTCTGCCGGAGTCTTCGCGCTAAGGTTTCTGGCATCTATTAATTCGTTCTTCAGCTCCTTAAAAGCACCGGGTAGGATGAACTGAATATCATCAGATTCTTTTAGCTCCCGGTTAACGGCATGACGCAAAAGTTGACCGCCGACGCCTTCATACTTCCGCTCAGTTACAGCTCTGCCGGCTAATCCGGCCGGCGGCATACTTTCCTTTAACTCGGATTCTCTGCCCTTATTACGATTGGCGGGGTTGATCTCCCACATCACAAACTTCGAAACACCATTCTCCATGATCACTTCTACCATACCCTCTATTTCATCGGGCACCTCCATGCCGCCCTCGTTATGCGTATTGACTGCAAAATACACATCGTAGAACGGATATTCCGGCTCCGCAACCGAACGGGTCTTGCTCTTTAAATCGCTGCGCAATAAAAGGGCCTTACGCGGCTTCTCTCTTAAGTGCGTTATCATGCTCGCTATAGCCCTGCCATGGACAACATCGGCAGATAAAAGCCAGTTTTCAAGAACTCCGGCAACTCTTTCCAGCTCATCTTTAGTCTTCATATTAGATAATTTCCATACCTTTAAGGTCTGCTCACCTTTCGGCTTCCCAGGAACATTATTTCTCAATACCACTATCTTGTCTTCAAGGAACTTGCGATCATATACGTTAGCCGGCACGGCCACTGCGGGCGCGACATCTTCCTTCGAAGGCTCTCTGACTTTTATCTTAAACACGGCATGCTGAGTAGGTATCTCTATCGTCTCATGGCCAAAGCGCACTTTTTTATCAAAATTTTCCCACCATATCTTATCAACAAAAAGACCGTTTTCGGCAAAAGCCTTATCGAGGACACCCTCACTGTCTCCGCTGTATTCATTACTATAAACGGCAAGCCCGGTTGTGTCAGTTAAGTGGTCTTTAAGCTGGTTTAAGAATTTCATATTTACATTTCCGTTAATATCATAACTTGCAAGATTTTCACTATCTCTCTTGCCGCCGGGCTCTATGAGAGGGGCATTGAATATGATCACGTCATATCTTCCGAGTCCGTTAAATCCGTCATTTTTCATTACATTAACATTATTAAGGTTCCATCTCTGTAAATTTAATTTTGTATTCTGGATTGCATTATCGTTTATATCTATCGCATCGACCGAACCGGCCTGACTTAAACCTGCCGCTATGACGTCGATACCCCTCCCGCAGCCGAACACGAGAACCTTGTCTCCCTTTCTTATTAGCGGCAGTGTTTGCCTGGGGTTGATCTCGCGTGCGCGCCCAACAGAATACATCGACTCCACAATCGCCCTGCTTGTTTTTCCTAGCTTATCTATATCTGTGCGGAATACCCCTGGAAATCCTATTAGCGGAGGACCGTCTCGTCCGGTAATCTGCTTCAATAAATCTGCGGCTTTTGGTTCGCTTTCAAGTTTAAGAAACACCTTAGGCCTGTCACCAAAATATCCTGCTATACGGCTTTCATAAACGATCATGTCATCATCCGGATCCGCAAGGATGACACATCCCAAAGGATACCCCTCCTTATCCGGTATTTTTGAAGCATCCAGCACTATGGCTATGGGTTTATCCTGATAAAATAGCAGAGAAAAGCTGGCATCATCGTGAGCTGCTATACTAAATACCTGATATAAAGAGCTTCTATTAGAATTATTAACATCAAGCACAGATTCGAAATATGCGCTCTCTTGAGGCCGCTCCTCTTTCTTAAGCTTGCTTATTATTTCCTCAGGGTTGATGCCCAGTCCTTTCAAATAACTGGCAACCACTTGCCCCTCAGGCATAAGCGACCCGGCAGGGGTAGTGATATTTTTAAGGGCATTGTTCTTTTCTGCCAGTGACGCCGTGTAAGCTCCTACCCTAACAGCGCATGCGGCTAAAACTGCGCGGCAGATCCTTGGACCGCGGTCCAGCACAAAATGCGATCCGGGAATCATATCATCGGCTTTCATGCCTTCGGAATCGCTGCCCGTTAACGCCAGACCTTCAGCATTTACTATGGCTTCCAGTAATGCCCTCCCTACACCATTCTTCTTATAATCGTCATCGACTCCTATTACGGCGATCTTATCCATTTTAACATTTCTCTTATTCGCCACATCCGCTATAACCGCTATGGCCGCATCGCCCTTGTTGACAGGGAAGAAATCTATAGACGTGTTCCCGCCGCGATATGCGTTAATGCCCCGGTCACGCAATTTACCGATTATCTCATTTCTGATATCTTTGCCGTCTACCAGCAGCTCCGCTCCTTTTAATACGCATGTCACGATCCCATTCCCTTCCCGGAAAAAATTCTTATTCGTTGGCTCAGGATCGCCTTTTTTTAGCTCCTCAATATTTTTTATATTATATTCTTTTAATATTTCCCTGATCGTCTCTTTATAGTCATATATCTGAGAAGCGCTAAATTGCGCTTCAGGGAAGTAATCCATTCCGGACTTCTGAACGCTGAAAAACCGTCTTTCGGAATCACTGCCTGTAAGCATATCTTCGCTTATCCCGAGCCCCCTCAAAGGCGCCAACACGCGCTTATCGATCTGTTCCTGATCTCTCATAGTCAGGACCGCCACATCGACATCTCCGGCCTTCATTGCATCGATCAGGTACTTGGCCATCTTATCGCTAATAGGTTTTGAATTATCCGCGCTGAGAGTCTTATCCAGGTCGAATATCAATAAGAATCTCTTCCCTTTCGCTCTGGCGGTAGCGATAAAAGTGTTTATCTTCTCTGATCCCAAATCATCATTCAGAGTCAGCGCCGCTTCTCCTGCGGGTGCGGCAGCTTTGACGGGCACCGGTATGCGCGTGTATTCGTCTTTCGGCTTAATGACCTTGTTTATTATATTCTCTTCTATCTCGCGCAAATCAGACTCAGTAAGAGTTTCCCTATCCACCTCTTTCAACCCTTCATCCGGCCCTAATAGCGCCGATGCTTTATAAATTTCATCGATCAAACCTCTTTCTTTCAGTGCCACAAGGATGAGGTCTATATATACGTGCTTCATCTCATGCTTAATACTGCCATCTCTATCGATTCCAAATATAAATTGATTCGCAACAAGATCGGCAAAATAAGCCGCAATTATGATCGGCATAATAAATTGGTCAAAGAAGAATATTGCGGAAAGCGATGCTATGGAAATGATAAGCGGCGCTATAAACGAGGCGCGCCTTGCTACACGTGTCTCCCGATAATATGTGCCATCTACAAAAGTTATTGGTATGTGTATGAATCCTATCAGAAAAATCGTATACTCTAAAACACGTAGCATATCGCGATCTTCCCATGCCCGCAGTATTGACTTCATGTTTCGCGCGGCTATTCCCAGAAATCCATCGGATATGTGCCGGTATTTGACGCCTTCGCCCTCTTTATTAATCTTGGCCTCAAGATGCCTTCCAAACTCTACTGAAGTCATCTCTTTTCCATCTGTAAATTTCGGATGTACCTCTGCGATAACTTTTCTCGCCTCAAGCTCTCTATTCGAGATCTTGGGAATAGCCTCTTCAGTTACCGCGGCTCCGGGAACACTCGGCGTTGAAACGAGCGGTGTCGGAGCGGTCTGGGCGGGCTGAACCAAAGTAGCGTCCTCTATGGCTTCTCTTAATAGCTGCGCCCTTACGGAAAGATCCGCGAGCTTCTGCGCGATTCTTCTATCTTTCAGATCGCCTGTCTTCATCAAATCATCTAAAATTCCTAAAACCTTATCACGCTCATCTTGAAGCTCCTTGATTTTAGCGGTGTTGCCTATTATTGTTTTGCCATAAGCTGATGCTTCTTCAGTGTGAACTTCCACGAGCTTAAGCAGCTCGGACACCGTTATCGATCTGGCCCGGTCATCTCCTTGACTAAAATCCAGGCCGGGTATGACTGCGCCTTTATCATCGGTTATTTTAAATTTCTCTCCCTGTTCAATCATGCTTCTTATGTGCACATCTATCGCAAATGCCAGCAGAAGATCATCAGTAATAGCGCCTTTTACAGGCGACAGACAGCTTGGCACCTGCATCGCGGAAATATGCGGAAGAATGGCTTTTTCTATGGAAGTCGGCTGGCCGGATAGCAGATCAAAATATGGACTCTTGTAACCTTTGTCATTCGTAAAATTCGGAATAATAGAGATGTATGAAGTGCCTTCTTTTTTTAATATGTCGCACAGGTTATCAGTATGGAATCCCCCTGTAACCATGATTGCGACATTAGATCCTTTGGAGAGCCTCATATTCCTGATAAATGCCTTATCGCGCTTGAACGAATACTCATAGAACCGGGCTATCTCATCGCGATACCGGTCGAGGCCGGAGCTGGAGATCGATTCACTTGCTTCGCTTGCCCGCAATGACGGGTCCAACACCATAGGCGCTTCCCGCTCTATAAAGCGCGTAAAGTTGCGGGTCGCGAATTCGTTCTCGTGAGCCTTGTAATACCTGTAATCTTCTCTCGTCAGCGATATATTGAATATGTTCTTCATTATCACGAGATCTTTCGACAGGCGAGCGAGCTCTCTCTGGGTATCGTTTTCGAATAACGAATCCTTGATCTTAGCCTCCAGGCTTTCGATCTCGTCCATGATCTTCATCTTATCCACAGCGTCATATAGCGTTATATAGGTCGCGTACTTGACGAGCTCCGGATAGTCCTTAGGGTCGAGCTTGAACTTGTCCGCTTTCTTCAGAAGATATTCATAGAAAGCTTTCTGCGATATCTTCTCGGTCTTGAACTCAACGGTCCTTACTATAAACTCCTCCATCGAGCTCTTCGAGAGCTTCTTCTGCAGAATATCGACCAGAGAATCGCGCTCATTATCCGCCTTTTTAAAATCGATCCCGGACTCTTCCCTCAATACCCGGCTCAATAGATCGATGTTATGATATTCATTCATATCCACCGATCTCGATTTAGCCTCATCGAGAAGATATCCGAGATACTCTTTAAGTTCGATATTATTTGCCTTATATGCGGAGTATCTGCTGTCGAATTCCAGCAGATCTTTGGAATAGATCTTTATCTTTAGATTTGTAAGGATATGGCCGAGAGATTTTAAGGACTTCTCGATCTCTTCCTTGTGAGAAAGAGAGTTTCTATAAACAGTCAGGTTGTCCAGATACAGGACCGGATCCTCTATGCCCCAGAGGGAGACTTTTTCCGGGTTATTTATCGCGAAGTATTCGGCGCCGTTGATGCGGCCCTCCTTCACAAAATATTCGGAAGTTCTTTTACGCGCGTCTCTATCGGTGATCCGGGTGAATACCGAAAGGTCGTAATCTTTCGAGCCACCCTCCAGGTTGACGGCCCTTATTCCGTATTGCAAGTTAAGGTACTCTACTATTTCGGCGACCTTTTTCTGAGCCTCATAGTTGCAGTGAGCATCCTGTATCTGAATCACAGTGCGGCCATTTTTACCAAACGAAGTTTCTTTGATATGCCCAAGGTATTCCGGAATAGCGAATGTCTTAGCGTTAAGTTCCTTAACTACCGGACTGCCGGTCTTATCGGAGCCGACGCTAGTAAGCTCCGATGGTGCTCCGGCAGCCCAGGATAGGTCATAGGAGAATATATTGATAAAAAAAGCCACCAAGGTCACCATGCACGTGATGACCTTACGTGGCTTGTTATAGCGTAATCCTATATTAAAATCATTAGATCTAGCGTCTATCATATCTAATGCTTTCTGTTTGAAAAAATGTTTTACTATCTTTTTAGGATCGGGTGAAAAAATATACCTGTCTGCCGACAGGCAGGCCCGCTTTGATTCCGAGCGAGCATCTTCAATAGCCAAGCGTATTGAAGTCAGAGTATATTTTTCCTAGCGTCTATTCGCCTATCACAATATAAAGTTTACACTATATATAATAAAAGGCAATGGCAGATAACTACATTTTTTATGACCTAACAATCAAGGCAAAAAAAACACTACTTCTTCAACATCTTCCTAAATTCTTTCGTGAGGGCCGGGACTATCTCGAATATATCACCCACTACGCCATATGTGGCCACCTTGAATATCGGGGCGTCCGGGTCTTTATTTATGGCAACTATTATATTCGAGGATTGCATTCCTATGAGATGCTGTATCTGCCCGCTTATTCCGCAGGCTATGTATAGCTTGGGGCAGACCGTCTTCCCTGTCTGGCCGACCTGATGCGAATACGGCATCCATCCCGCATCGACAGCCGCTCTCGATGAACCGACAGCGCCGCCAAGAACTTTTGCAA
>CAZHIO010000021.1:0-9078 GCA_964532615.1 uncultured Planctomycetia bacterium | reverse complement strand
GCTCTCTGGATGTTTAATATTGCTGATCGAGTGCCCTCTTCTTAAGGAGAGGGCACTTTTTTCTTCGATAGGTGAAAACCGGAAAGGACATCGTGGCCAGAGATAATTACTCATATAAGAAGTATCAGAGGGAGCTGACTAAGAAGAAGAAGAAGGAAGAGAAGCTGCTAAAAAAGCTCAATAAGAAGGCCGGCAAGGATGCCGAGGGCGCCGAAATTACAGCTGACGGACAGGCCCCGGATATCGTCGATACGCCTTTGCAGGCTCCTCAGAGTGATGCCTCCGGCGTGACGGATCCCGGAAGCGGCGATCAAGCTTAAAGAATAGACGGCAGATAAAGATATCTATATATGCGTGACAGCTGGAATGATTTCAGGAAGAGCTTCCCCTGGAAGGCGATGACGATCGGCTTCTTAATACCAAAGGGTATGCTCTTTATCGGTATAAGTCTCAATATGTTATTCCCCGGAGCGGTGCTTGCCGTTATATGGTGCCTGATAGTTTATGTCAATGGAGCTATTTCCGGAAGCAAAGTGAATATCTTCATGGTCCTTGCCCTTGTGATGATACTTCTGCGCGTTGCGGTTATATTAGCCAGTGAAAGCCCGTCGCTCTACCTTATCGCCCAGGCGCTCGACAGCGCCGTATACGCGGCCATCTTCTTTGTGTCGCTCCTATTGCCGCGTTCTATAATTCAGATATTTGCGGAGGCGTCCGGAATAGTTATACCGGACGCCATACATAGAAGTCTGTACTACAACAAGGCATGGAAGATCGTTACGGCGGTGTGGGCTGCCGCGTATATGTTAGTTGCCATAATTCTGGCTATTCTTAAAATGGGCAGCATGAAATCGGTGGCAATAGTCGATATGTTATCTTCCTGGCCGCTTATGATAGTCCTGATAGCGTTCACCGTAATATTTCCGAGATGGTATTGGAAGATTAAACTCGGTGAGGCCGCGGTAAGAGATATATGATATTTTATCGGATTTTAAAGAGAGTACAATTTTATAAGAGGGTTGCATCTTGTATTGTGATAATACTTTTTTTATCTTCCGGTTACGCGAAATGCGAAGAGGCATATCGGCGCTGCCTATTCGTTTCTGTAATACAGGATTCGCCGGTTCTTTCCGGTAGTAAAAATATAAGCGATCTCATCGAGTTCGCCAAGCGCTCCGGTATTAATAATCTGTTTGTGCAGGTGTATTTCGCGAATAAAGCGTGGTTCTCTTCTGATATCGCCGACTCCGGCCCATATCGAAAGTGCTTAAAGAGTCTTTCCGGAGACCCATTGGCTCTTCTTATAAGGGAAGCCCACGCCTCCGGGATAGAAGTGCACGCATGGATGAATATACTCAGCCTGGGAGCCAATAAAGACGCGGCATTCCTTAAGAAATACGGCACAAGTATCCTCACTAAGAATATTAAAGAAAAAAATACGCTGAATGATTATAAGATAGACGACCAGTTCTTTATGGAGCCGGGAGATCCGCGCATTAAAGAGGATCTCATAAATATCGTCGGGGAGGTGATTCGCGCATATCCCGATCTGGACGGAATCCAATTTGACTACATCCGGTATCCGGACAAGGATCCGGCATATGGATTCACCGATATAAATGTTGAAAGATTTAAAAGAGCGACCGGTATCACTAAGATAGACGGTAATAGTCAAATATGGAAAGATTGGAAGCGCGATCAGGTTACAGGCCTGTTAAGAGCTCTCGCGGATAAGGCCCATAAGTTGCGGCCCGGTATAAAGGTCTCCGCTACCGGGTGCATGCCATATTCGCGCGCGCTGTATGAAGCTTTTCAGGATTGGCCGTTATGGATAGAGAAGGGGATCGTAGATTACGTTACAGTCATGAGTTATTCTCCGGATCCGGACGAATTCGGAGTCACTATAACAAAAGCCAAGAGTAAGATCGCGGATTTCGGTAAAGTTAATATAGCTATAGGCGCGTATAAACTGACGCGCTTACCCGGACAGTTTGCGCAAGAATTTGAAATAACCGAAAGCTCCGGCGCCGGAGGATTTGCTATATTTCACTACGGGAGTTTACTTAAGAATCCGGCTCTGGGCGATTATCTTATAGAGACGGCAAATAAGAGGAGGGCGCGATGACTAAGAGTAGAAAAATATGGTCCTGTGTTTTAATGTTAGCGGTAACTTTAATTATCTCTTCGGTAGCTGATTGCGCCGAAGAGATGAAGCCGATAAAACTTTTGGCGCCACAGACTGAAGGCGGGAGACCGCTTATGCAGGCGCTGAAAGACCGAAAGAGCTCCAGGGAATACGGAGCAAAGCCTATTGACTTACAAACTCTGTCCGATCTGCTATGGGCGGCATCGGGAATAAACCGACCCGATTCAGGCCATAAGACCGCTCCTACCGCGATGAATATGCAGGAGATCGATATATATGTTGCCATGGCGGATGGCCTCTATCTGTATGAGGCCAAAGCCAATGTTCTTATCGGTGTACTGAGCGAAGATTTAAGGGCAGTGACAGGGAAACAGCCTTTTGTAAAAGACGCTCCCGTCAATCTGATCTTCGTGGCGGACCATGCAAAGATGGGAGATATGAGCGCCGCCGATCAGGATATGTATGCCGCGACAGACACAGGATATATCAGTCAGAACGTGTATCTTTACTGCGCCAGCGCAGGACTGGCGACCGTAGTTCGCGGGTGGATCGACAGGCCAGCCCTTGAAAAGGCGATGAAATTACGTCCCGGCCAGAAGGTTATACTTGCCCAGACAGTTGGGTATCCCAAATAATTCAAAATCAAGTTAAGCTATAAAAAAGTAATATATTCTGCATTGACCTTCCGCTATTTCGTGATATACTCCTCTATATGTGTAAATGCTATACAAAGTTAGCTTATAATGTATTTGCGCAAATAGCTTAGGAGAATAATCTGTTATACAATCTGAAATCCAATCATAGCAAGAGATGGCGCGGAATAGTTTCTGTTCTGCTTATCAGCGCATTTGCGCATCAGGATATTATCTGGGCGCAGGACGCTAATATAATCATTCCCCATAATATAGCTACTGTTAAACAGATTTACAATTCTCAAAATGCAGGCGCGCCCGGATCGCAGCCAAAAGTCGTGATCCAGATCCAGGACGCGCACTCATCATTAGGCGCTCAAGAAGCCATATCATCAGTCCTCGACTCGTTAGTTACAAATTATGATTTAAAACTCGTAGCCATTGAAGGCTCAAGCGGATATATCGATACATCTGTCCTGAAGACATTTCCCGACGAGAAGATACGTAAAAGCGTCGCCGCATCTCTAATGTCACAGGGTAAGATGTCGGCCGGAGAATTCTATTCTATTGTAACGGCCAATAAAAATATAGCGCTGTACGGCATTGAGAATAAGGATCTGTACAGAGAAAACCGCGAGCAGTTTAGAAGAGTCTATGAAGCACTCGGAGCTGTCTCCGGAGATATAGCCGCCCTGGTAAGGGCGCTGGAAGCTATCCGCGAAAAGGTCTATTCGGAAGAGCTTAAAACATTTGAGTCGCACTCGGTATTGAAACAGGATTCGAAGGCGCCGCTGTCGGAGAGATGGGCCTATATAAGCGGCCTTGCTAAAAAATTCAATATCGGGTACAGCGGATATCCCAATCTGGACAGACTCTCCGGAGCCATAGCGCTCGAAAAGAAGATATCATTCGAGAAGAGCAATGATCAGCGTGACGCATTGATCGGCGCTATAAGTAAGGTCGCGTCAAAGCCGGATCTGGAAAAACTCGTAGTAAGATCACTATCTTTTAAGCAAGGCAAGGAATCCCAGACTGAATTCTACCTGTTTCTCCGGAGCATGGCCGGAGATAATTCTATCGATCTTGCGTCTTATAAGGACCTGACCGATTTTACCGAATATATTGTTCTTTATGAATCGATAGATCTGGCAGGGATATTTGAAGAGGCGAGGGACCTCGAAGAGGCTATCGGAGAGAAACTCTGCGCGTCAGCCGACCAGAAGAGACTGCGCGAAATACTTAAGTTCACGCGCTGCGTCAAAGATATGTTCGAACTGAAGCTTACCAATTCAGACTTTGCGGAATTGGAAAAGAATCTGAAGATGTTCGACGAAGACTCGATATCCGGATTCATCCGCAATGACGATAACAGATACTCTCTCGACAGGATCTTCTCGAATATCCCCGTAGCTATGGACTTCTACCGGACCGCCGAGAAACGTAATCGCGCTATATTGGAGAATACCATAAAACGCATGAGTGAAGAATGCCAGACAGTGGCAGCTCTCATAACAGGCGGATATCACACTAAAGGGATTTCGGAGCTCTTAAAAGCAAAAGAGACCTCATACATTGTGATCCTGCCTAAGTTTGATGCGTCGAAAGGCGAGCGGCCTTATGTTGCGATACTCACCAACAAGAGAGAACTTTACCATGGCGTAGAGTCATTTATAAAAGAGATCATAGCTACTACCCTGAAACAGACGAGCTCTGACGGCGGGAACGTACATGATATCTCCGAACGCTGGATAGAGAGTTATCGCTTAAATTATGAAAGCCTAATGGCGCGCGGCGTTGTAAACCGTGAGCAAGGTTTGGCAATGCAAGACGTCGATACGGAGACGGTGCGCGGAACCGAAACTAAGATGGGCGATACCGCGATCGCGGTAACGGTGAATTTTCCACAGGATAAAATCGTCGCTCCCGAAAAATTTGCGGAAGCTGTGAGGGCCGAAGAGCGTATTATAACAAGCTCCGGAACGGCTTTACAGCAAGAAGCGCCGAATTGGCTTACGTTCGAACTCAATGATAAGCTTGACCCGGCCGTATTGCCGAAGGAACCATTCAAGAAGAAGTATATAGCCGTACCTGACCTTCACGGCACGGCGCCGTCTCGGCTTGACGCTATTCTGCAAAACCGTGGATTTCTCGGAGCTGACGGCAAGATCGCCGCTAAGGATACCGTATTGATAATCGGCGGTGATATTATAGACAGGGGGCCGTATTCTTTAGAGATGCTTAAGCATATTTTCGATCTGCAGAATGAAGCGCCCGCGCACGGCTGCGAGGTTGTTATCCTTATGGGTAATCACGAAGATATGTTATACAGGGGAATGAACGGGGATGACATAGTGCTTTTTGACGGATGGGTATTTAACCTGGCGAGATATGGCGATAGAGATTGCCGCAGGTGGTTCAATATATGGATTAACTCAGACACTCATGAAGCTCTCAGCAAGGTGAGGGAAGAGATAAGGGCGCATCCGGTATGGGGTAATGTCTATAGGCTTCTGGATGAGGGCTTCAAAAATAAAAGATTTCGGGCGGCGTACGCTTTTAACGGGATCCTGGCTTGCCATGGAGGTTTTAAGGAACAACGTGAACCATCCGGATGGTCAAGGAGGATGATAGGCATGGTAACGGACGCAACGGCCGAAAAGGCCGCTATGAAGCTTAACGGTTATCTCGACGAATACATCGATAGCCTGGGATCAGATCGTATGCCTGATTTTAAACAAAGTTTACGCGATGTTATATGGGATAGATTCGATGAGAATGTAACCGGTGACGGTATTGGATTCTTGCAGTTAGTATTTCACGAGTACGCCAAAGATAAGAATAATATGGGCGGGGTCAGGATAGGTAAGAATAAGAATGTTATATGCGCGGATATAGGTATTAGCGAAGGTTTCGGAGGAGAACTGGGATGTGTAGTATTTGAAAAGGATTCTATAAGCGCTATATCCATGGAGCGCGATAAATTTGATAGATGGAGAACTGCGAAAGATTTTATTTTAGCTTCCTTTGAAGAGAGATGCGAGTGGACCAGAGAGATGGTGTTGTTGAAAGATTTTGAAGAAGCTGAGATGAACATAGCAAAACTGATCGATAATCTTTACACCATGCTACATGGCATGGAGATGTATAAGGACAATTCTGTAAAGTTGGAGGACATCAGGTTATTATGGTTACGTATGGAACGATTAGGCAGAGAATATCAATCCGCTCGCGCCGGACTCGACGCGAGGCCCAAAGACGCTGGAATTACGGATGCTATCGACCAGCTCGGCAGATTACTATATATGATGGAACATGAAACTAATGCCGTGACCGACGCTGCGGCGAACAAAGAAGGAGAGCTCTTGGACAGCGTGATTCCGACCGAATATATCATAGGCGTGACATCTAAGGACATGGGAATTGCCGTTAAGGAGGCGCTGGGGGGCATAGCCGAAATCGCCATAGTTCAGTCTAAGGCCGAACTCGACAGCATTATCGACGGTAAAGGTGTGACCGGAATATTTATCGATAGCGGAGTGACGATAGAAGAGATTAGGGGCAAGAGGTTTAAGCGGGACGTGAACGGGATCAGGTTAGCCGCCAACTATGAGATAATCTTTACCATGGGCACTTTAGACGAAGCCGCAAGAGACAAGATAGCCGAAGCTGTGAACGCGATCCTGCCCGGAATAGAAGATATGAGCGCAGCCGATATATTTACCAAAGTTCAAGAGATGATAGGAAGCGATCCTGATATCAGAAAACGTATCGATGATGTTGCCGCGATGGTAGCCCGGCGTAAGAGCGCTGAACTCGCGCCTGTCTATAACGACATGCCTCTCGTCGATAAATCGGCCATAGAAGGCAAGACCTACGTCATGGCCACTACGGAAAAGGTAGCCGTTAACGACATATTTAACACGGATAATATGAAGCGCGCCGGGGATATGGGCGTGGTAAATTGCTTCGTATACGGCAAAATATTCTCTAACGAAGACGACGCCAGAAAGTTTTTAACGGCAAGCGGCTATGCGGGCAGTTTAGATAAGATAAAGTTTATTAATTACACCAAGGAAGATGTCATCGGCACCATAAACAAGATACCCGGATTAACAAGCGCCCAAAATATAGGAATAAGAATGGCGGAGCGCGAGATAGATAACTTAATCGCGGAGAATGGCGAAAAGATCCTGGAGATTTCCCACGCCAAGATCAACGGCGTCGATGTGGTGGCGGCGATAGATTCCTACCAGACTCTTCTTAAGATGTTGACCATGACCCCGCAGGACTACAGCCGGATGATAGATGCTATAGCAAGCGGTAAGCTGCCGCCCGGCATAGTGGGGTATGATTCCATCAGACGGGTATTCATGTACCTGCCTAAAGCGCTGCCGATAGATTATGGCAGGGAGATAGAGGCCTACAGAAATGCCATCAAACTGATAAGCTCCGCGGCGTAAAGACCAAAATACATAATTAACTTGACAAATCATATTTGTATTGTATACTTTTAGCATGAAGTACTACCCCCGAAATATAGAAAATATACTTAAAGAAGCCTCCGGCCAATTTCGCGTATTAGTTTTGACCGGAATGCGCCAAACCGGAAAGTCTACGGTCCTTCAGCGTCTTTTCCAAAAGACGCACCGTTATGTCTCTTTGGATAATCCCCGTGATCTGAAGCTTGCGCAGGAAGACCCCGAGTTATTTTTTGACGAGTATAAAGAGCCGCTTATCATAGATGAGATCCAATACGCTCCGAATCTTCTGCCGTATATTAAGATCAGAGTGGATAAGTCACAAAGCAAGGGAAGGTTTATTCTTACAGGGTCTCAGCAATTTACTATGATGCATAACCTAAGGGAGACCCTTGCGGGCAGGGCAGCGATCTTTAATCTTTTGCCGATGGCGATCACAGAGGCAAAAAGCGCTACCCGGAATTATATTTTTCGCGGCATGAACGGTTCGTATCCGGAGCTATTGGTTACGCCAAGTCACAATCCGGAGCGCTGGTTTGGGTCTTACATATCTACGTATATAGAGAAGGATGTTCAGCCGGTTTACAGGCTCGAAAAGATCTCCCATTTCAGGGACCTCCTATTTCTTCTGGCCGCGCGTGCGTCTCAAGCTTTAAATTATCAATCACTTTCCAACGACCTCGGCGTGTCGATCCAGGCTGTGAAATTATGGATCAGTATTCTTGAAGCGTCCCAGGTGATATTTTTGCTCAGGCCATATCATACTAATTTAGGCAGCCGCATCATTAAATCGCCAAAAATCTATTTTACCGACATAGGATTGGTGAATTATTTAATAGGCAACAGATCAAGGAGTGCTCTTACGCGCGGAATGCAGGCAGGGGCGATCTTTGAAAATTTCGTGATACAGGAGCTGTTAAAACATTATTTTAATCGCGGGCTGATGCCGCCTCTATACTATTACCGCACTAATAACGGACTGGAGATAGATTTAATCATCGAGGAGAAGTCGGGCGTGATCAGGCCTTGTGAGATTAAATTAACTAAGACTCCGAATCTTAACATGGTCAATTCGATAGAACGGCTTCGAAATCTGAGTAAAGATAAGACGCTTTCTATATTAGACGGCTGCGTTATATCTCTAATAGATAAATCTTTTCCGCTTACCAAAACTGCCAGGGCCTATAACTTAGAGGATTTCCTATCGGTCATATCGTGAATAGGGCATGAATGTTAAATAAAAAAAAGTCACTTCCGTAGATTTGCACTTACCAATATATCATGATATACTTGTCACAGGGAAATGAGGAGGGTATACCCACGTGTATCCTCATATATTTTAGCTCCTTATTAAGAACTAAATAAAAGTATTGATACTATATGACATACTTGAGCTATATGGGGAATAGAGCCGTGACGGAAAAAGAGACCACACATACTGGAGTATATTCGGTAAAGCATGCCGGCCTCTTCAAGGCTGTCTCGATAGCCGTTATAATATCGTTTCTATGGCAGGACATCGTATTCGCCCAGGGCGGGCCTTCGGAGATCGCCGCTCAGGCTAAAGCTCAGGCGGTACGCTCGGATTCCCCGATAAATTTAAACCAGTTCTCGGTACCCCGCACGCTCGCCACAACAAAAGAGATCCGTTCATTCGACTCAAAAGAGACCGTCATCATGATAAAGGACGCCCATGATAATCTCGGCGCCCAGGAATCGATAGCCGGACTTCTCGACAACCTCGTCACCAATTATGAGATCCAGACAATAGCTGTAGAAGGCTCATCGGGCTTCGTAGACACCTCCATACTCTCCTCATTTC
>CAZHIO010000020.1:8284-9097 GCA_964532615.1 uncultured Planctomycetia bacterium | reverse complement strand
CAGCCTGGCGGACTTTACGCTCTTCGTATCGTTCTTTCCCCTCGTAATATCCGGACCTATCGAACGCGCGAGGAATATACTGCCGCAGATCCTTAAAAAGAGAGAGGTGACGCTCTCTAAAGTATACGAAGGAGCATGGCTTATATTCTGGGGCTTATATAAGAAGATAGTCATAGCCGACAATATAGCTAAAATGACGAGGGATGTATTCAGCGATCCGGCCGGCTTCCCGGGAGGGATAGTCCTTCTGGCTACTTATCTCTTTGCGTTTCAGCTGTATGCCGATTTCTCCGGATACTCGGATATGGCGCGAGGCATTTCGCGGTTGATGGGTTTCGAAGTGATGGCGAACTTTAAAGTGCCGTTCTTCTCTTCTTCTATAAACGAATTATGGCAGAGATGGCATATAAGCCTGACGACATGGATAAAAGAGTACCTGTTCTATCCGCTCGCATTGGCTAAATTCTTCGGCAGGCAGCTTTCGGCCCAGGCCGTTATCATCATAACATGGGCTATAATGGGTTTCTGGCACGGAGCCGAGTCGAAATTTGTGCTGTGGGGCGTATATCACGGCATATTGCTGGTTGTATATAACAAGATCAGGCCGTACATTAATCTCATTAAACCGAAGAACACTCTGATCTCGGGCGCATGGGTATTAACCCAGACGCTGATAGTCTTTAACCTGTTCTGTATAGGCATACTCTTTTTCGCTACGACATCAGCGGCCGACGCGGTGGCCGCATTTAAGACGATCATAGCCGGGCTTCCGGCCGCATTAACCTATATTTACGCATTTAAGACCCAGATCCT
>CAZHIO010000020.1:1877-8274 GCA_964532615.1 uncultured Planctomycetia bacterium | reverse complement strand
ATTTATATGCCCTCTTGTCGCGATCGAGTACTTCCAGTTCAGAGGAGACGACGAATTGGCAGTCCTGAGATGGCCTGTAGCTGTTAAGGCCGTCGTTTACTATCTGCTCATATATTCAATAATCATGTATGGAGATTTCAGTGTCCAAAAATACTACTATTTTCAGTTCTAATAAGCTGCCGGCCGCTTGCGTCGCGGCGCTCTTGCTGCTCATATTGACCGAAGCTCTTATCTATGTTAACAGGCCTCTCTTTATAAAAGATTACTGGAATAAATTTCTTATCAATGAGCATTCTCTTATCGATCAGAAGCGGGATTATGATTATCTGATAATCGGAGACAGTATTCAGAAGACGGGAATTGATCCTTTAAAAGTAGACAATGATCTATTGAGCCTTGGCCTGCCGGGCGGAAAACCCATGAGCCAATATCTATTGCTTGATAGATATCTAAAGACCCATAAGCCGCCAAAAGCGATATTTTTATACATAGACCCGGAAGCTCCCATGGACTCTCTATTCGTAATACTCCGGTACTTTGTAAGCATACCGGAGGCCATAACCATATGGCGGGATCTTAAATGGTCCGAGAAACAGATATATCTTATGAAATTTTGGGCGAGCCTCGATCTCAGAAAGACCGGCTTGATAAAGAGAGCGGAGTACTCCGGTACAAACACAAAGTTCTTAGATACCATGATAGCCAATCGCGGATATATGCCGATACCGGATGCCGACAAGTCTATCGGGGACGACTATTTTAAGAACCACAAAGACCGCTATCAGAGGGCCATATCATTTTCTAAAAACGATCTTAAGTATCTTGATAAACTGACAGCTCTCGCCGAGTCAAAAAAAATAAGGGTTGTATTTATAGGGTTTGTTCTGCCTAAGGAGCTTCACGATATATTGGAGATCTCCGGTTTTAACAAGAGCTATTGGGCTTTCTTCAAGTATCTGCAGGTGAGATATAAGAAAGCCTATTTTGTTAAGCAGAATATCATGTTTCTTGACAATAAGTACTTCGGCGATCAGGCTCACGTTAATAACGAAGGCTCAGAGATATACACGGAATATTTTAAAAATAAGATATTTATGCCTATGAAGGCGGCCATAGAAAATATAGCCGTAAAGGCGGATAATTAAGATGAAAACCACTATTATTGCCGCTATCACGATAGTCCTGCTCATCGCCATATTTATCGGGATAGGGATCTCCCACAGTGACATGCCCGGCAGAACGCCGTATTTAGTTAATGATTACGCCGGCGTTCTTAATATAGCCACTAAAGAGTATCTCGAGAGTTTACTTAAATACGTGAGGGATAAGGGCTCGAGACACACAGAAGTCGTGGTCACGATATTTAAATCTCTGAATGGAAAGCCTTTTGATGAATTTTTCCGGCAGTATCTGGCCCGCTGGTGGCGCTGGTCTATCGTGGAAAATCATAACAGAATACAGATAGTGATAGTGACGGATGCCGGAAAGGTGAGGGTAGGGGTCGGAAGGCCACTGGATAAGATAATAGACGGCCCTAAGGCTAATGACATAATACACACTTTAATGTTACCGCGTTTCACAGCCGGAGACTATTCAACCGGCACTCGCGTAGGCGTAGAAGCTATTATAAGGAAACTGGAAAAGCGATAGATGAAGATATGCAAGCGATGCGTTACTCCGGAAGGCTTCCCTCACATTACGTTTGATAGTAAAGGCCTGTGTAATCTCTGCCGCAACAGCGCTTCCAAGATCGAGATAAGGGCGCTAAAGATTGAATACAGGAACAGATTCAAGGCGCTGATAAAGCGACTTAAAAACGACCGGCCTTACGATATATTGATGTGTTATAGCGGCGGTAAAGATTCGACATACGCCTTGCATCTACTGAAAGACATTTACAAGCTAAAGATACTGGCGTTTACTTTCGATAACGGCTTTGTCCCCGATCGGACATACATAAACATACGCAGCGTAGTCGAAAAATTGGATGTCGACCATATCTTCTTCAAACCGCGCTTTGACGTACTGAAGAGGGTATTTAAGAGAGGCATGCGGGGATGCATGTATTCGCAAAAAGCGCTTGAGCGTTCGAGCGACATCTGCACATCCTGTATGGGCTTAGTTAAGTATACGGCTTTAAAATTCGCTATAGAGAAGGAGATACCTTTTATCGGTTTCGGATGGTCTCCCGGCCAGGCGCCTGTCACATCATCCATATTAAAGATCGATCCTGTTATGATAAAGAGTATGGAGAAAGTCTTCAAGACGCCCATGTCCGATGCAACGGGCGGAGTGACGGACGGTTATTTTCTTGAAAGCCGGCATTATCTTAAGAAAGACAGATTCCCGACTTTTATTCACCCGCTCGGCTTTTCTGAATATAACGAGAATAGAATACTGAAAAAGATAAGACATTTCGGATGGCAAAAGCCTTACGGCGTAGATCTTAACGCCACAAACTGCCTGTTAAATTCGTTTGCCGATGAGGTGCATATCGCCAGGTACGGCTTACATCCGTATATATCCGAGATAGCCGCCTTTGTCCGGGATGGGTACATGACGCGTAAAGAGGGCCTGAAGCATCTGCCGATAAAGAAGAACAGAAAAGTCGTTAATATGGTGAAGAGGAAATTAGGAGTCTGATAACATATCATGAGCGAAAACGGATCAGGTATTAAGGATGAGTTGAGGAAGTTCATTATAGATAATTACCTTCTCGGATCTAAGAAGGCTGATCTCTCCGACGGGGATTCGTTCCTTGATAAGGGCATCATAGACTCGATCGGGGTTATAGAGCTCGCCACCTTTATACAGAAGAGATTTAAGATAAAGATAGAGGTTTCCGAGATAGTCCCGGCAAATCTCGACACTCTCGATAATCTGGAATCGTTCATCTCGCGAAAGATAAAGTCAAAATAGATCGTCACATGCCAACATATCTGCGCAGTATAGTTCCGGAAATAGCGCAAAACCGTCCTCGAGCCATAGCTCTTATAGACCGATCCCGCAGTATTACATATAGTGAATTAGATAAAGAGATAAAAGATGCCGCAGCGCGCCTCATAAATAACGGCATGAAAAAAAGCGAGCGTGTGGGAATGATCTCGCGCAATTCGATCGGATTTGTATCGATGTTTTTTGCCATCTCCCATGCAGGCTGCGTGCCTGTTCCGCTGAATTATTCCCTTAAGCCTTTAGAGATAGCCAAGCAGGCTGACGACTGTTCGGTATCCGCGCTCTATTTCGGCAAAGGCATGGATGCCACAGCTAAAGAGGTTAGAAAAGAAGTCAGATCCGTACGTTTTGTGATAGGTGATACAGGCGGTGAATCTATAATCGCGAGCGGCAGTGAGGCAAATCCGAGGTATAAGCGAGGAAGCCCTAAAAATAACCTTAAACCATCCGATCTGGCCGCTATAATGTATACATCCGGCACTATCGCGAGCCCACTCGGTGTGATGCTCAGCCATAGGAATCTGATCTCTAACGGCTCCTCCGTGATCAAGTACCTTCGCTTAACGCCATCAGATAAAGTTTGCTGCGTTCTGCCTTTGAATTATATATATGGACTATCAATATTATTGTCGCATCTCATGGCAGGCTCCACCGTGATATTTGACAATAAATTCGCATATCCGAACCTCATCCTGGACGCGATAGACAAATTTAAAGCTACGACTTTTGCCGGGGTCTCATCACACTATGCGCTCCTGCTGAATTCATCGGATATTATTAGTAGAAGACTTCCGAGCCTGAAGCGTTTTCTGCAGGCCGGCGACAGGATGCCGGAGGCGATAACGGAAAAGCTTCTCGGATTATTTCCGCGAAAGAAGCTATATCTGATGTACGGACAGACAGAAGCTTCTCCGCGCCTGACATATCTCGATCCCAAGCTTGCTTTAAAGAAACCCGCTTCCGTCGGCAAGGCGATCCCCGGCGTCGAAGTTAAAGTTCTATCCAAAAAAGGCAAAGAATGCCGCGCCGGTGAAGAGGGGGAGATAACCGCGAGCGGCCCTAACGTAATGCTGGGGTATTGGGGGAGCAAGACAAGAACTAAAGGCGCTATAAAAGATGCATGGCTATACACAGGAGACGCCGGATACAAAGACGCCGACGGCGATCTGTTCATAACCGGCAGAAAAAAAGATTTTGTAAAGATAGGCGGTAACCGGGTAAGCCTTAGAGATATCGAAGATACCGTAAGGCGGCATGCGGGCGTAGCGGAAGCGGTCGCAATTGATGTTAACGACAATGTGTTGGGAAGAAGAATAAAGTTATTCGTCGTTCCGGCCCGGGGAGTGAAGATATCGGAGAGAGATTTAATAAAGTTTTGTAAGAGCCGGATGCCATATTACAAATCACCGGTGAAGATAGTCATATTAAAATCACTCCCCATAAACAGTCTTGGTAAAGTGGATAAAAAAGTTTTGGAGGGATAAAGGTTAAGATACAAAAAAGATAGTTTAAAAAGGTTGCCAACAGAATATATATATGATATATTTATTATTGTGATGGGGGAATTTTTTTTGGGAGCATAGTTCTGGTATTAAAAAAGTATTTAAAAAGACCGGACTAAGATGATAGAATACTACGGAAGTAAAAGATTCTCGACGAGATTGATCGCCAGTTTACTGGTTGTGTCGTTTTTGTGGTACGACATAGCCTGGGCGGGCGATCTCTTTTATTTTAATCCAAATATCAATAAGCAACCCGACGTCTCAGTCCAGAAGATCACCGAAGTTACAAACTATGATGTACTATCTTACAATAAGAGCAGATCTAACCTTGGCGCTCTTCTTCCTTCGAGCCAGGATAGGGATCAATCCAATAAGTTTGCCCCCGCTTACATACAAGACCAGCAGAGTAAACACGAGAACATAATAGGTCAGAAGCAGGATACAGAAGACCTCATCAACAGCCTCGACAGAGACCTCAAGAGAAAACTGAGTAAGCAGGAAGAGGAAGACCTCGCGCTTAAGAGGAAAAAATCAGGCAGCGGATCCGGACAGCGCGGCGGCGCCGGCATGCCCGATTATACTCTTACAGATTTTAATGAGAAAGATGAGCCTACCGTCCTGAACGTCTATGAGAAGGCCGCCGATGGTACACTGATATGCATTAAGAGCTATGACATCTCGGGATTAGATGTGTCCAAGTGGACGTCCGGCACTAAAGATATAGGCAAGGACGGTGAGAAGATCCTCGCTTCGTACGACAAAGAGGCGGACACCTCAAACTTAACCGACGCCGATCTCCTGGAAGAGATGTTCTTCACCGGCTCAAGAGGAAATGAGAAGGTAGATTATTCCCTGTCTGAATTCGGCGAGGATGGCAAAGCCGGTAAAGTCAAACTTTATGAGTATGACGGCTCAGGCGCCCTGAGAGAGACTAAGTCATACGATATCGCCGGATCGACCACTTCTTACGACCCGGCCGGTAAATCAAGTTGGATAAGTACTCTTACCTCGGATATGCTGGCCTCTTCCAGTCTCTTCACCGGGGAGAAGGGCAAAGAGAAGATAGATCAGACTTTCAATTACAGCGAAGGCCAGGTCGTCGAGCGCATAGATTATATTTATTCCGGAGGTAAACTTACAAATGTATTTACTTTCGATACCGAAGGTGTTGCTGGTGACAGGAAGAAGAAGCTTGGTGACGAGAATGGAGATGGTAAGATAGATGCTGACGATGCCGCTATAGTTTCAAACGGCACATTCGATGAATCGCAGTTTACCGGTGAAGCCGGAAAAGAGAAGATATCTCAGGCATTTTCGTATGTGGACGGAGAGGTCGTGTCGAGACAGGATTATTTCTATTCCGGCCGAAGGCTCGTTAACGTATTTAAATTCGACACCGAAGGCGTATCCGGTGACAGGAGAGCTAAGCTCGCCGATGAGAACGGCGACGGAAAGATAGATCAGGCCGACGCCATTCTCGCGTCGAACGGCACGTTCTCGGAGACCGATTTTACCGGCGCCGCCGGAAGAGAGAAGACATCCCAGGTTTTCTCCTACTTAAACGGCGAGGTTGCCGAGAGACGGGATTATGTATACGGGACTCGCGGTAGGTTGGCCAACATATACAACTTCAACGGCTTTGATATTACGGAGACCGCTTCCGCAAGACGTGCAAAATCCAGCATAGCCTACAATCCTGACGGCACGATAGACTTCGGCGCCTCCACATTCTCCGGACAGTTCGAGGAAGAGGATATATTCTCAGGCCGCAAAGGCCAGGAACAGATCCAGCAGGCTCTGACGTACACAAAGGACTCCGCCACAGGCCTATACGGCATCTCCGCCCGAAAAGACTATCAGTACGGCGCTGACGGCAGCCTCCAGCACATATACAACTTCAACGGCTTTGATATTACGGAGACCGCTTCCGCAAGACGTGC
>CAZHIO010000020.1:0-1777 GCA_964532615.1 uncultured Planctomycetia bacterium | reverse complement strand
GAAGAGGATATATTCTCAGGCCGCAAAGGCCAGGAACAGATCCAGCAGGCTCTGATGTACTACAATAATGAAGTTGTTGAGCGGCGCGATTACCTGTACGACTTAAATGGCAAACTCATATCCGATATAATATATGATACCGAACATTTATCGGCCGCTGAAGCCAGAGTAAAAGGAAGCGGCCTTGAAGAAGAAGTAAGGACTTATGTAGGATCAAAAGGTCACGAGAGGCTATCCTGGAGCTCTGTTTACGGTGATATTTCAGCAGGCGAGATATCGATAATAGACCCTAACTCTACGCAGTTCCGCGACAACATCAGGGACTTATTTATTCAGGGTAAGGCAGTTATAAATGGTACCAGTTATAGCGGCGGCATGTCTTCGGTCGATATAGACGCTCTTGTTTACGGAGACCTATCTTCTATATATATCGCCTCTGAAAACCGTACCTACACTTACACCCATCCTGCGTCAGGCAGCTTCACATTGATAGTATCCGAAGATGTAAATGGCTCCAATAGAAGTACTTACAATTATTCAGGCGCCTCCGGAAGCGAGATGCTTGAGATAATCAACAACCCTCTGCATGTTATCTCCAAGTACAGCTACAACACATCTACCGGCGTCCTTGAGGGAGTCATGCAGTTCAAAGACGTGAGCATTGAAGGCGATTATAATGGTGAGTATGATGCAGGGGTTGATATCTTGAAGGCAGAGATCACATACTCAGGCACAAAGAGTCACGAGCGCATAGCTACGATAACTAAATTTGTCAATGGCGCGGTCAAGACCAATTCAGTCTACCTATATAATCTGGATGCTGCAAATGGCGGAGATGGCATAGACGATACGCTTGATAAAGTCGTAGAGTACTATGGTTCAACACAGGTGAATAAGAAGACGGAATACCTGTATTATAAGGCGGGTGTAGTAAACACCGCTAACCACGAGAAGATACTTGAGAGCATATCCTACAGAACTGATGGAACAAGTAAAGAGAGCTCAAGTATTTATGAGTACGATCTATCGGTAGATAATGGCGGTGACGGTTTATCTAAGACTCTCGATAAAGTAACGACATATAAGAATACAGCCAGAGATTGGAGCGGCACTACATATAAGAAGACAGAGGCCATCTATGATGGCAGAGAGTCCAAAGAAAAGATAGTGCAGATGGTCAGGTATAATTCGCAGGAAGTGGCCGTAGAGAGAACCGAATATGATTATGCAGGTGATGCGGGTTCGGTGCAGGATGATGGACTGGATCTGGTCACGTCGTATAGGTTAAGCGGAGGAACGTCGACTCTTAAGTCTAAGACTACCTATACAGGATACGAAGGCGAGGAGAAGGCCCAGGATACCTATAACTTTAACGGAGCCGGCACCACCATTAAGAGCGTCACCCACTTCACATACGTTGCCGACGTCCTGAAGAAGTCGGAAACCAAGAACCAGACCAAGGTCTCCATCGATATCAACGACGTAACCCTCGGCACCACGAAGTCGATCACCACATACGACGGCCTCGAAGGCGAGGAGAAGGCCCAGGATACCTATAACTTTAACGGAGCCGGCACCACCATTAAGAGCGTCACCCACTTCACATACGTTGCCGACGTCCTGAAGAAGTCGGAAACCAAGAACCAGACGAAGGTCTCGACCGACATAACTGATGTGACGCTCGGCACCACGAAGTCGATCACGACATACGACGGCCTCGAGGGCGAGGAGAAGGCCCAGATCACCTATAACTTTAACGGCGACGGCGATAAGATCA
>CAZHIO010000019.1:0-9188 GCA_964532615.1 uncultured Planctomycetia bacterium | reverse complement strand
GATTAGCTTGACATTTGTTTATGTTGTGCTATACTTTAATCAAAATAAGACGAGGGGGGGTGACAAATCACAATGAAGAATGTTATAAAAGGAATTATAATTTGCGTGGCTATATTAATGGTGTTGAATATAGCGACAGCTAGTTACGCTCAGGATATGGGTAAGAAGCTGTACAGAGGCTTAGCCAACATTGTTACCGGCTGGGTCGAGCTTCCGAAGAATATCTATGACACAAGCGTAGAGGATAATCCTCTCTCTGGCATTACGGTCGGATTAGCGAAAGGTGTCGGGATGACGATAGTCAGGACCGGCGCGGGAGTATATGAGACCGCGACGTTCCCGTTCCCTATACCGGAAGGCTATACACCGGTTCTAGAGCCAGAATTTGTATTCAAGGGAAAATAGACGGTAGAAATGTTTTCCGAAAAATAAGGGGATAGAAATGGTTAATTTTTATCCCCTTATTTTTTTGTCAAAAAACCGAAAGAGGGCAGCGTGACCGAGAGAAGGAAATTTTTAAGGTTTGAGACCGCGCTGGACGCCTTATGTGAGGTAGTCAAAGAGAAGTGCAAGGTATCATATAAAGTCAAGAACATATCAAATCACGGCGCTCTCGTACTTGCGGATAAGAAGCTTGACGAAGGCGAAGAGTTAAATATATCGATGGATGTTCCCGGTGACAATATGCCGATATTCGCCGCCTGCAGCGTTGCCTGGCAGGACAGATCGAACGATAGCGGAACGTATCAGACCGGACTAAGATTCACTAAGATGGGCAATTCCGACAGAGGAAGACTTTTAGAGTACATCTATACGCATTGGCTTAAAGTACTCGACAGAAAATAACAATCAAAATAGCGGTGTGATATGACAGAAGAGAAGAAGGAAGAAGCGAAGCAGGCGCCGGAAGCCCCAAAACAGGCTGAAGAGAAACCGGTTGAGGCTGTATCGACAGGGCCTGTCGCTCAGGCTGCTGAACCGGCAAAAGAAGAAAAGACCGTGCCCACTCCGGAAGTTAAGCGCGAAAGACCGGCTAATTGCGAGGGATGCAAGAAATCTATAAAGAATAAGAGATGGTACTACCGTAATGGTAAGTACTTCTGCACCAAGAGATGTTGGAGTACGACCGATAAAAAATCCGCAAAGACACAAGAGGCTCCGGCTTCTTAGGGATCGGTCTTAATAAAAGATGCTCAAAGTAGAGATCCCGCCAAACGAGGCATTGTATCCGGTACCTGTAGTGCTTGTAAGCTGTTTTGATAGATTTACGGGCAGGCCGAATGCGATAACTATTGCCTGGTGCGGCATCGCCGCGTCCAATCCTCCGTCAATATATGTTTCAATAAGACCTTCCCGGCATTCACATAAACTGATCGGTCTCGAGCGCGAATTTGTAGTCAATATACCCCAAAAAAATATCCTAAAAGAGGTCGACCTTTGCGGTATCCTGTCGGGAAGAGATACCGATAAATTTAAGATATGCAATTTCACCGCTGTTCAATCCTCCAGGATATCCGTTCCGATGATCGGGGAGTGTCCGGTTAATATTGAATGTAGACTTAAAGATGTTATCAAATTAGGTTCGCACGACATGTTCATAGCGGATGTCGTGACTGTCCATAGGGACGGCTGCATATCCAATCCCGACGGATCGATAGATTTCAAAAAAGCGGATCCGATAGTATATAACCGGGGCGAGTACTGGAGCCTCGATAAGAAGATCGGTTATTATGGCTATTCGTCAAAACAAGAGCCTTGAGAATAAGAGACGCTTCAGATTTATCGTGAGCGCATGTCTGGCGGGAGTCAACTGTTCATTCGACGGCAAGAATAGATATAGACGCCTCGTAAAGAGACTGGTAGATAGCGGTCAGGCTATAGCGGTATGTCCGGAGGTCCTTGGGCTCTCATCCGTACCGCGCGAACGCTGTGAGATTTCCGGCGGCGATGGCGCCGATGTCCTCGCCGATAGAGCTAAAGTATTGACGGCCTCCGGAAAAGATATAACCGGCAGAATGGTCAGGGGCGCGAAGAGAACACTATCCATAGCTAAGAGGGCCGGAGTCGTCGAAGCTATACTTAAATCCAAGAGCCCTTCCTGCGGTTTCGGGAAAATATACGACGGTAAATTCACCGGAAAGCTTATAACCGGCAATGGCGTCACTTCGGCGCTTCTTTCTAAACATAAGATCGTGATACATAATGAAGAGGAGATGCGCTATGCCGGAGAGTAAAGTTTACCTTATAAGAGTCGCGGCTGATGAGTCAACCGAATCGATAAGCGCAAAGCTTTCTAAGCTTATAAAGAAGAGCGGCGTGCTCTCATCGATAAGACGGGATGATTTTACGGCGGTTAAGCTGCATTTCGGCGATAGAGGAAATACGGGGCACATAAAACCGGAATGGATCGCCGAAGCCGTTAAGCATGTTAAGATGATCACGCCCAATGTCTTTCTTGCCGACACAAACGTAATATACAAAGCGAGCAGCAGGACTAATTCCATAGATCATTTAAAGCTGGCCGACCAGCATGGGTTCGATCTGAAGAATACGCTAGCGCCTATAATAATAGCCGATGGATTAAGGGGCAGGAATTTTGTGGAGGTCCCAGTAAACGGCAAACATTTTTCAAAGATCAAAATGGCATCCGACTTTGCCGATTGCGACAGCATGCTTGCCATGACGCACGTGACGGGACATATATTGACCGGCATGGGAGCGGCGATAAAGAACATTGGCATGGGATGTTCTTCGAGACGGGGTAAGTACGAGATGCATTGCGGAGCCGTGCCTGAGGTTGATGATAACTATTGTCTGGGCTGCGGTCAATGCGTTCAGATCTGTCCCGGGGGCGCGTTAAGCCTGAATAACAAAAAGATAAGTATTGCCGAGAATGATTGTATCGGGTGCGGGGAGTGCGCTGTTGTATGCAAAACAAAAGCGATTGAGATAAGATGGAGCGAGACGCTTGAAAATCTGCAGGAAAAGATGGTAGAATACTCCAAGGGCGCCATAGACGCATTAAGCGCCAGGATCGGATATATTAATTTTATCATTAAGGTTACCAAAGATTGCGATTGCTTAGCCAAAGACGATCCGCGCATAGTTGACGATATAGGCATTCTGGCCTCGCATGATCCGGTAGCTATAGACAAAGCTTCGGCGGATCTGGTTATAGCCGCCGGCGGCAAGGATCTCTTCGGTTCGGGATATCCTGAAACGGACTGGTCGATGCATTTAAAGTACGCTTCAAAGATAGGGATAGGAAGCCTTGAGTATAAACTTGAAGAGATCTTCTGATGTATGACAATAACTGTCTTTTCTGTAAGATCGCCAAAAAAGAGATTCCCGCCAAGATAGTATTCGAGAACGACAGCGTAATCGCTTTTGAGGATTTGAAACCGCAGGCTCCGGTTCATGTATTGATAATTCCAAAAACTCACATCGCTAAAACCTCCGATCTGAATAAACAGGATACGCTGCTCGCGGGCGAGCTGATCTTAACAGCAAAAATTCTGGCTGATCAAAAAGGGATCGATCGGTCAGGCTACCGGATAGCTTTAAACTCCGGCCAAGACGCCGGTCAGGAAGTGCCCCATCTCCATCTGCACCTTTTGGGAGGTAGGAAATTCGGATGGCCACCCGGATAAAATAAGGAGAAGTGCAAATGGCGCATCAAGAGAGAAGAAGCTCGCAGCGAATAGATGATAAAGAGACGGCGCTCAAGATCCGCGCGGACGGTTTCGACATGGCTACTCATACCCTTAACATAAGTTCGTCGGGTCTTTACTGCAAAGTCGATAAAGAGCTGCCGCTGATGTCCCGGATCAAGCTCATGCTTATGTTGTCCGATTCCGGTAAGGCCGATAAACAGGCAAAGGCCCTTGAGGTGGAAGGTGTAGTGGTCAGGGCGCATCCGGTGATAATAGACGGAAAGATCCGGCATTACGATGTGGCCATATTCTTCGATAGCCTCGAGCCGAAAGCCCGGGATCTTATAGCCGATTATATAGCAAGGAAAAAGGCTGCATAGCCGGCAGCCTGCCATTGCGATGGGGATGCCGGTAGAAGGCCATAAGGTCAAGCTTATAGTCGGGTTGCTTTCCGGCGACATAGATGTTATGAATAAGGCTCGGGAGATGCTTGTCGCGAGTTATGGCCTGATCGATTTCGAAAGCGCCGCTTCTGAGTTCACTCAATCTGACTACTATCATAAAGAGATGGGCGACGGATTAAAGAGAAGATTTATAAGCTTCCGGGACCTGCTGAGCATAAAAGACATCTACAAGGTAAAGCTAACGACAAATTCGCTCGAACAGAAATTCTCGAAACACGGAAGCCGGGTTATCAATATAGACCCCGGATATCTGGATCTTGCAAAATTAGTCCTGTTATCTACTAAAGATTACACTCACCGTATATATCTCGATAAAGGGATATACGCCGAGGTCACGCTCTTCTATAAGGATAAACGCTTTAACGCCTGGCCCTGGACGTATCCGGACTATAAGAGCGAGGGCTATTTAGAAATATTTAACCATATACGCGACATCTACAACAGGGATCGGCAATGACTATAATAAAGAAGAAGAGCTTCATAGTGGCACTCATATCAAGTGCCGTTATATCTCTTGTGCTGGTAGTCAACCTTGCGGGATATCTGATATATCTGGAGCTGAAGAGCGACGAACTTAGTAAAGCGTACAGGCTGAGCTTGCGGAAGCTGAACGCAAGAGTCTACTCCAGGCATATAGAGGTGGCCAGGCTTCAGGCCGGCTTCGAGAGAACAGGGCCCCTGCGCGGACAGGCTCTTCTTGAGGGGATAGTCCGTAATGACGGATACAGAGACGTCACGGATCTGATCATAAAGGTAAAGTTTATGGATAAAGACGGAGCCGTGCTATACGAAACCTCGTTTCACCCGCAAGAACCTTCTCTCGGATCGCCAAGCGATCTTGCGCAAGTATCGATCTCCCATCTTACTGATTTCGTATCTTCCTCCATGAAACCCGAAAGCTCTATGGCTTTCAAAAAGATACTTACAAACTGCCCCAAAGAGATACTTTCCGAGCTGAAAGACAGTTCGAGCGGACCTGGGGGCAAGGGCAGATGGTCCGGCAAGCTCGATTATGAGATCCTGTCCGTTACCTTCTAATGAAGACTATATATATAATAGTTTTGATCGTTCTGGCCGCAAGCATCCTTCTCTTCGCGGGTTCGTTCGTATATCTGGACAGAGTAAATCATAAAGTATTTCATTACACGGTACGATCGAACAATAGAGATATAGGGACCATCCGGATAGACCGGTTCGTTACAGAGAATAAGATACTATATAAGTCCGTTAAATCCTCGCCTTTCGAGCCGGTCTACTCCGAATACAGACAGCGCGCAGTCCTCGACGATAATTATAATCTCGAAAGCTATACCAAAGAGCGCACAGAGGGCCGTAATACAGATATAATATATCTCGAAAATTTTAAAAATCTCATTTCGTTCGTTTCGCGCTACGGCTCTAAGTTCGCATTCGCGGAAAATATCCCGATACGCAAAGAGACTTTTGTTTTCGAGGAAGATTCCCCGGTAACGTATCTTCCAATAATAGAGAATTACAATTTTTCTAAAGGAAGATCGCAGGGCTTCAACGCGATCTCATGCTTTCAGGCCTGGAACCTGCCTCCGATGAAGCGATTCATAACATTCACATCGATAAAGGATGAGCACATTAAGATCGACTCCAGAAAGATCGACGCCGAAAATCTTATACTTAAGATAAAAGATTATCCTCAGGGTTCGCTATGGGTAGCCAAATCCGACAGATCCTTATTAAAACTGGAGATACCGGGCATGGGTCTGACCATAACCAGGACTTTCAAGCCAAGAGCTTTAAAAACGAAAATTAGGCAGAGTAAGCCCGAAGGATATGTTTCCAAAGATGTATTTTTTAAGAGCGGCCCCGACGAATTGTCCGGCACGCTCACTCTCCCGATCGACGCGGGAAAGTTTCCGGCGATACTCTTCTCTCCCGGTCCGGGGCCTATGGAGAGAGATTATCAGGGCCTCTTTTCTTCTATTGCTGACTATCTGTCAAGACACGGCTTCATCACCCTGAATTTCGACAAGACCGGCGTCGGATTAAGCGGGGGAGAGTACTCATCGTCTACAAAATCCCGCGAACTGGAAGACCTGAATTCGGCGCTTGGATTCCTCGCCGCTCAGGAGAAGGCGGATCCAAAAGCTATAATCGTGATAGGTCATTCCGGCGGGGCTATTAACGCCCTAAAGCTTGCGGCAAATAACGGTGGCGTTAGGGCTGTAATCATGCTGGCTCCGTCACCGTTTTCGGCCCGGGACGAGAACGCAAAAAGAGAAGAGCTGCAAAATGCGGCTCAAAAACGTAAATGGACGGACGATTATCTCAATCTTGTTTTTCGCGCTATGGATGAGACCCAAGGCAAAGCATTGTCGTCTGATGCGGATTGGGCCTATCTGCTTGGCAAGAAATGTTTCCTGCGTGAAACGCGGGAAGAGTCATCAAACGTCGGAGTGGACTTTAATGGCGTAGCGCAAATCCCGATACTTACTCTTCAGTATAAAGATAATGACGATATGCCGGCCGATATTGCCGAAGCTATCGACAGGCGCATCGAGGAGTCCGGAAACACAAAACATACTTTGACCTATTATGCTTATCTCGGTCCTTTTTTTGGCCAAATCATAAGTGATGGCTCAGGCCGGAATTATTACGCTGCTGACCAGGAGGTTCTAAAAAAAATCAGGAGTTGGCTGGAAGACGCTTTAAAAACCTGATATATATGCCTTAAACGCGGATAATTAAGTTGACTGCTTAAGCGCATATATGTTATATTTCTATGACGGAAAAGGAGATAATATGGATAAGACAAAATATAATCTTGTAGAGCGGCGCAGGTATGTGAGGCTTGACGCTCCCATAGATGTCTCTTATACGGTCCCGGAAACTGGGAACGTGTTAAATACCAATATTAAGAATATCTCGGCCGATGGTCTCAGATTCGAAACGCCGAATAAATCTATAAAAGAATCCGACATAGTCGAACTCAAGATGATCATAAAAGACGCTCCTAATCCTGTCCACGCAAAAGCCAAAGTCATATGGAAACATAAGGTCTCTCTCGAGGATGCCGCGCCTTACGATTGCGGAATGGAGTTCACGGAAATAGAGGAAGACAACAAGAACACCTTCCTTAAATTTTTATGCGATCTTATTTACACTATCAAGGGGGAGCCTAAGGGTGCCAAAGATTAATTGCGCCATAGCCGCTTCGATCTTTTTTGTAATTATAGCATCCCTCTCTTTGATCTGCGGATGCAACACGCTCACGATCCCGAGCCCGGACGATATTATCAGCAAGCCGTTAGGTACTGAATCTGTAAGGATCGGCATGACGAAAAATCAGGTGGAATCGATCTGGGGAAGGCCGGACGTCGTATCTACGGTTGAAAATAAAAATAGATGGTCTTCGGCTCGGGAGGTATGGGTTTATAACGCCAGATACGGAGCCATACCGGTTGATGCGGGTTATCTGTCTAAGACTCAGAAGCTATACTTCGACGGCAGCAACCTGACTGAGATCACGGATTGATAGATTATTAAAAGGCGGACGATATGTTACGTTTGATGTGCAAATCCAAGATACACCGCGCTACATTAACTAAAGTCGACCTTCATTATGAGGGCAGCATCGGGATAGACTCTCTTCTGCTTAAAGCGGCTAATATATATCCGGGGGAGATAGTCCAGGTAGTTAATATAAATAATGCCGCGAGATTCGAAACTTACGCCATAGAGGAGAAGGCCGGATCCGGAACTATCGGGCTTTACGGGGCGGCTGCGCATCTCGGCAACGCCGGAGACCTTATAATAATTCTCTCTTATGGTTTTATCGTCGATAAGAAAGCCCGCCACATGAAGATGAAGCCCGTCTACGTAGACTCCGGCAATAAGATAATAAAATAGCTATGCAGGACCTCAAGATACTGAAATTTCCGGAAGCTAAGCTCAGAAAGAAAGCCGCTAAGATCGAGAATATAACGTCGAGTGAGATAGCGATGCTATCATCAATGGCGGACTCCATGTATATGAGCCAGGGCGTAGGTCTGGCCGCGGTACAGGTAGGCATAGGGAAACAGCTTGCTGTTATAGATATCGGCGAAGGCCTTATTAAGATGGTAAACCCCGTCATAATTAAGAGAGATGGTTATGACGCGCAAGAAGAAGGCTGCCTTAGCTGTCCAGGCGTTTCAGTAAAAGTAAAACGCTCCAAGACGGTCGTAGTGAATTTCCTGAATGAGAAAGGCGACCTGATGGAGCTGAAAGCGTCCGGACTCCTTGCAAGAGCCGTACAGCATGAGCTGGATCACCTATCAGGCAAATTGATAATAGATTACCTAAGCCCTATAAAGAAAATATTGACGCGAAAAAGGTTAACTTTGCGCGGTAAAAAAGGCGGAGAATAGCCGATGAGTTTATACGCAATGATCGAGTCCGATATGAAGACGGCGCTAAAAAATGGCGATGCCGTTAAACTTTCCGTGCTGAGAATGCTGATATCGGCTCTCAGGAAGGCTCAGATGGACAATAACGCGAAGTCGATCGAAGATCCGGACGTGCTGCAAGCGCTAAGCCGTCAGATAAAACAGCATAAAGAGTCTGTAGAGCAATTCACAAAAGGCAATAGGCGTGATCTTGCGGATAAGGAGGCGTCCGAGCTAAAAATTCTAGAATCCTATCTGCCCGAACAGATAAGCGAGGATGAGCTGGGCATTATAATAAAGACCGCGCTCGAAGAAACCGGCGCCAAGACAAAAGCTGAAATGGGTAAAGTCATGAAGCTGGTAATGGAGAGAACCAAGGGCCGCTGCGATGGCAAGCTATTAAGCCAAATGGTAATTAAATCACTGCAGTAACGCAACATTCTGTATTTTTAAGTAGCTATTTCGCGTTGATAGCACTATAATATTGTGTAACAAATACATCTGAAAGGAGGAAAAAATGAATAAAAAAATTATCATAACTCTTTGCATGGCGTTCGCGATATGTTTAACGCTGTCAGCTGTTTCTCACGCTGCCGACGATAACACGGGAAACCAGGCCAAGAACTTCTGGCAGAAGCTATTTAATTATCCGGCCAACGTTACAAAGGATT
>CAZHIO010000018.1:0-9485 GCA_964532615.1 uncultured Planctomycetia bacterium | reverse complement strand
TGAACCTCGCGAATTCTATCTGCTGTGGATGATAGGCCTTAAGAGCATCCAGGATCCAGTCATACAGCGGCCTGTTATTCTCAAATTCGAGAGTGCATATCGAGTGCGTTATGCCTTCTATGGAATCGCTTATGCAGTGCGCGAAATCATACATAGGATATATGCACCATTTATCGAGAGTGCGGTGATGGTCTTCGCGCTTGATCCGGTATACCACCGGATCGCGCATCACGATGTGGGGGCTTGCCATATCGATCTTCGCCCGCAAAACACGCGCGCCATCCGGGAATTCCCCGCTTCTCATGCGCGCGAAGAGGTCGAGATTCTCCTCTATGGGTCGTCCCCGATGGGGCGAGTCCCTCCCCGGCTCTTTTAAAGTTCCTCTGTATTCGCGGATCTGGTCAGCGGTAAGATCGTCTACATAAGCTTTGCCCGAACGTATAAGTTCAACCGCGTAATCGTATATCTTTTCGAAATAGTCCGATGCGTAGAAGAGGCGGTCCTGCCAATCGAACCCGAGCCATTTTACATCCTCTATTATGGAATTAACATATTCGGACTCTTCTTTCTCCGGATTCGTATCATCCATACGCAGATTACAAAGGCCGTTATAGTCGCGGGCTATACCGAAATTAAGGCAGATAGATTTGGCATGACCTATGTGGAGATAGCCGTTTGGCTCGGGTGGAAAACGGGTGTGGACCTTGCCTGCGAATCGTCCGGAGGCGAGATGCTCGTTGATTATATCCCTTATAAAATTCTTTATGGCCGCGATTTCCATGACTGGATTAAGACTCCGCCCGGCGCATCCGCTCTATCACTTTGGGCTTACCCAATACTTCCATCATCTCAAAGAGCCCGGCGCCCGTGGTCTTGCCGCTTATCGCTACGCGGGTGGGATGGATTATCTGCCCGGCTTTCAACTTCTTCTCTTCGGCCATAACGCGACACGCCTCTTCGAGCTTGCTGTGAGAAAAATCACTTAATTTATCGAGCGAATCCGCGAATTCTTTCAGTATATTCTTACACTCTAACGGTTTCAGATGCTTCTCGGCGGCCTTTTCGTCGACCAAGTAATTGTCCCCGAAAAAATGGTCGGTCGCGGCGACAAATTCCGTTAATGTCTTGCTCCTGACCTTATAAAGATCTATAAGCCGCAGGATCATATCATCCTTGGCGCCGGCGGCATTGATCACGTCGGCCATCATTGCTTTAATAACCGGCAAGAGATCCGCGCTGTTCTGCTTGGCAAGATATTCACCGTTTATCCATTTTAGCTTCTGGAGATCGAACTTAGCCTGGACCCCCGTCATATTTTTGATGTCGAATATCTTCACCGCCTCTTCGAGCCCAAGGATCTCTCTATCGCCGCCGGGAGACCATCCGAGGAGAAGCAGATAGTTAACGAGCGCCTCCGGCAGATAACCATCCCTCTTGTACTCTTCAACCGAAACGCCGCCGTGCCTTTTTGAAAGCTTGGCGCCGTCGGTTCCCATTATAAGCGGCATATGGCCGAACTCCGGCACCGTTAACCCGAGCGCTTCGTAAAAGAGTATCTGCTTCGGCGTGTTCGAAAGGTGGTCGTCACCTCTTATTATATGTGTTATCTTAAGATACGCGTCGTCCACCACGCAGCAGAAATTATATGCCGGCGATCCGTCCGACTTTATCATCACCTGATCTTTAATATCATCCGTATTGAAACTGACCTTGCCATGGATCATGTCGTTTATCTCTATCGTTCGTCCGGCCGGCATCTTGAAGATATATGCCTCGCCTTCCCGGTACGCTCTTCCGGATTTTACAAGCTCTTCCGCCGATGCGCGATATACGCCGAAACGTTCCGATTGACGTATAGGATCCTCATCCCAGTTAATGCCAAGCCATTTCAGGTCTGTCATTATCTCTTCGAGAAAACGGTCTTCTGAGCGGGTCAAGTCGGTGTCTTCTATGCGCAAAAGGAATTTTCCGCCATAGCGTCTGGCGTATACCCAGTTAAATAATGCGGTCCTGGCGCTGCCTATATGTAAATAACCGGTCGGGCTCGGCGCAAATCTTACTCTTATCATTTAAAACCGGTATCCTTTTTCGAGAGCGTGCTTATTGAGCAGGAAAATGTCTTCTTTTCCCTTTAACGCGTTTTTCAAAGCGGTAAGCGCATTATGTAGCGTGATCATCTTCGAACGCTTAACCAGGGCCCCCGCCGCTACCATATTTGCGCACTTGATGTTACCGAGCCCGGCGGCGATGTCGGTCATCGGTATATTAACGATCTTTATGTTTTTTCTCTTCGGGTTCTCGTCTATCAGGGATCTGTTTGAGATGAGAATGCCGCCCTCGGCCAGATTCTCTTCATATTTTAAAAGCGAAGGTTTATTCATCACTATCAGCATATTCGGTTTTGTAACTACCGGACTGGCTATCTCGTCTTTCGATATCCTGACCATCGAATAAGCTGTGCCGCCTCTGACCTCGGCGCCGTAAGACGGCATCCACGTAACATGACGTCCGGCTTCGAGCGCTGCCTCGGCGAATAGCTTTCCCATGAACATTATCCCCTGCCCCCCGAAACCGGCGCAAAGAATATCTTCGATATGATTATCGCGTTTCTTCATTTAGACCTTTGATTAGATCGTCTTTAACAGCTTTTGATCGATCCGAGCGGGTAGAACGTTGCAACTTCGCTCTTTATCCTCTCGGCGGACTGTAACGGCGTCATGCCCCAATATGTCGGGCACATAGATAAGACTTCCACTATCGAGAAGCCCTTACCGTCTACCTGCATTTTGAAAGCTTTTAATATAGCGCGTTTAGCCCTAAGAACTTCGTGAGCCGAATTCACCGCGACTCTCTCCGCATATTTGACTCCGGGCAATACGGCGAGCATCTCGAGTATCTTTATAGGATACCCCTCGCGGCGCAAGCTTCTGCCGTGGATCGTCGTGGACGTCTTCTGACCGGCAAGCGTCGTAGGCGCCATCTGCCCTCCCGTCATGCCATACACTCCGTTATTTACGAATATAACCGTAATATTTTCGCCGCGGTTGGCGGCATGGATTATCTCTGCGGTACCTATGGCCGCCAGGTCCCCGTCGCCCTGATAGGTGAAGACTATATTATTCGGCCTGACCCTCTTTATTCCGGTCGCTACCGCCGGAGTCCTGCCGTGCGCGGCCTCGGTTACGTCGAAATCCCAGTAATCATAAGCTATCACCGCGCATCCTACAGGCGCTACGGCTATCACTCTCTCGCGTATCCCGAGTTCGTCTATAGCCTCGCAGACAAGCCGGTGGACTATTCCGTGTCCGCAACCGGCGCAATAATGGTTATCGACGTCTCTGAGGCTTACGGCCGGCTCTATAATGTCTTTGACCTTGATCTTTTTATTTGACTTCTTCATGAAAGGGCCTCTAAGCGCTGCAATATCTCTTCTTCGCTCGGCACTCCGCCGCCCATCCTGCCGTAAAATTCGACCTTAGCTTTACCGTTAACGGCGAGCCTTACATCTTCTACCATCTGTCCGGCGCTCATCTCGACCACAAGAAATTTCTTCGCCGAGAGCGCGGCGTCTTCTATTATCTTATCGGGGAACGGCCATAGAGTTATCGGCCTTATGAGGCCCACTTTCATGCCGTTTGCCCGGGCCTTTTCCATTGCCGCTTTCGCTATTCGGGCTACGGAACCATATGCAACCAGCACTATATCGGCGTCCTTGGTGTTAAAAGACTGACTGCGCACTTCGGCGTTTTTAATAACGCCATATTTTTCCTGAAGGTGCTTATTATGCTCTTCGAGAGCGCCGTCTCCCAGTAAGAGAGATTTTATAACGTTCGGCTTCCTCTCTTTACACCCTGTAAGCGCCCATGGTTTTTCATATCGTTTCGGTTCTACATCCGACGGTATTATTAAAGGCTCCATCATCTGCCCGAGAAGGCCGTCGCCGAGTATAAAAGCGGGATTTCTGTATTTATCGGATAGATCAAAAGCGAGTATCGTCAGGTCTAAAAGCTCCTGCACGGACGCCGGGGCCAGCACTATAAGCTTGTAATCTCCATGACCGCCGCCTTTAACGGCCTGAAAATAATCCGCCTGTGACGGCGCGATATTGCCGAGGCCGGGGCCGCCTCTCTGTATATTGACTATAACGCACGGCAGTTCGCATGCCGCCATATAAGAGATGCCTTCCTGTTTCAGACTTAGCCCGGGGCTGGATGAAGAAGTCATCGCCCTCACGCCTGCGACGCTTGCGCCGAAGACCATGCTTATCGCCGCAAGCTCACTCTCCGCCTGAACGAATGAGCCGCCTATCTCATTCATGCGTTTTGCCATATAACTGATAAGCTCGTTCTGCGGAGTTATAGGATAACCGGCGTAAAACTTGCAGCCCGCGATAACCGCGCCCTCGCCGCAAGCCTCATTCCCGCACATCAAAACTTTATTTTTGCTCATATTTATCTTATTACCTCTATCCCGCCGTCCGGGCATATCACGGCGCACATGCCGCAGCCGCTGCACTTGCCGCCTGAAAAATGAACCGCCTTGACGCCTCTTATATTAAGCGTCTTCTCTATCTTTATAAGGCTGTTCGGGCAATTGACTATGCACAGATAGCAGCCCTTACATTTAGCCTTATTTATCTTTATCTTCGCCACGTTCTATCCTCTCATCCGGAACTGTGATGTCGTGTAATACTCAGTAGATGCTTTAATGTGTCACCGAAGCGACAAGCGGAGGTAATACATATAAGCACTTTCACTGAACCTCCGCATATCACAGCACCTCTCTTACTATTACATCGCAAATGGCCTGGGGTGTCAAGTTGTACTTTGCGAATAGCTCCTCTTTTTTACCGTGTTCGATAAATCTGTCCGGTATACCGAATCTTTTGAGCTTAATCCCGCTTAAGTGGCTTCTCTCTATGTATTCCAGCACTGCGGATCCGAATCCTCCTTCGAGCGCTCCATCCTCTATCGTAACAACTCTCTTTATTCTTCCGAATAAGTCCGCCAGAAGATTTTCATCCAAAGGTTTTATAAAGCGTGCGTTTATGACTGTGGCGTGGATCTTCTTAGCCTCAAGAATCCGGGCTATCTCCAAAGCCGTTTCGGCCATAACGCCTATAGATATTATCGCTATATCTTTACCGTCTTTAAGCACTTCCGCCTTGCCGAGCTTTATCGGCAGCTCGGGCGCCGTATTGTTCTGGGTTCCGCCTTTCGGATAACGTATAGCGCATGGAGCTTTTATCGATACCGCGAATTCAAGCATCGCCTTTAGCTCTTCCGGAGTTGCCGGCGCCATAAAAGTTAATTTCGGTATATGCCGCAGATACGCTATATCGAATACGCCGTGATGAGTAGGGCCGTCCTCTCCTACCAGGCCCGCCCTGTCTAAACAGAATATAACCGGCAAGTCCTGCAGACATACGTCGTGTATTATCTGATCATATCCCCTCTGTAAAAAAGTCGAGTATATGGCTACGAACGGCTTAAAGGCGCCGCGGGCCAATCCTGCGCTGAAGCCTACCGCATGCTCCTCCGCGATACCCGCGTCGAAGAACCGATCCGGATAGGCCTGGGAAAACTTGTTAAATCCGGTGCCGTCGATCATAGAAGCTGTGATACCGATTATCTTGTGGTCTTTGGCGCCTAATTCGAGCATCTTGTCCGAAAATGCGTCGGTGAATGTTTCGGCCCCTTTCGCTCCGATCTTATTCCCGGTCGTAATATCAAAAGGTCCGGTGCCGTGAAAGGATGACGGATCTTCTTCCGCGAATTTATATCCTTTGCCTTTCTTGGTCACAAGATGTATAAGTATCGGCTCCTTTAAGTCCTTAAGGCTCTTTAACGTCCATATAAGCTCCGATAGGTTATGTCCGTCAATAGGCCCGAAATACCTAAATCCCATCTCCTCAAATAGAATCCCGGGGATCAATAGATTCTTCAGTCCTTCTTCAAGCTTTCTCGCGGCGCGATATGCCCTGAACCCGAAGCGTGGTATGCGTTTTACCAGCTTCTCGACGTCTTTTCGTATCTTATTATATGTCGGAGCCGTTATTATCCTGTTCAGATACTTGCTCAGCGCTCCGACGCTCTGCGATATGGACAGCTCATTATCGTTTAAAATAACTATCAATTCTTTTCCGGCGTGCCCGGCGTGGTTAAGCGCTTCGAACGCCATGCCGCCGCCAAGCGAAGCGTCACCTATCACAGCTATGACTTTTTCGCGGCTTCCGGAGAGGTCACGCGCCGCGACAAGCCCGAGAGCGGTAGATATCGAAGTGGAGGCGTGGCCGCACGTAAATATATCATTTTCCGGGCTCTCGTCTTTATTTGGAAAGCCGCTCAAACCGCCCATCTGTCTCAATCCGCCGAATTTATGGTATCTTCCCGTGATAATCTTATGGGCGTAAGCCTGGTGGCCGACATCCCATATTATCTTATCGTTAGGTGTGTCGAAAACATAGTGTAAGGCTATTATGAGCTCTACCGCGCCAAGGCTCGACGCGAGATGCCCCCCTGTATTGGATAATGTCTCCAGAATAAAAGACCTGATCTCCTCTGCAACGCCCGGCAGTTCGGTTATATTCAATTTGCGGAGATCCTGAGGACCTTTTATGTCTTCCAGCAGCTTTCTCATCTTAAGCGGCCCTTTTGAGTATAAGATCGGCGATGCCTTTTAATATACATGCCCGATCGCCGAATATCTTTAGCGCCTTTTTTGCTCTATACGTAATATCTTCGGCACGGTTTGCTGCGCTGTTTTTAGTCTTGGCCACGTCGGAAACATCTTTATCCATAATATCATCGACTATCTGAAATGCATCGCCTATTGATCGGCCAAAAACAGACATCGCCCGCATTTTAGAGTCCGATGCGTTCGCCGCTATAGCGCCCAATATAACCGACGCCTCGAATAATCTGGCCGTCTTGAGAGTATTGATCCTATTTTTTACAGCCTTCCCGACAGATCTGCCTTTATGCTCGATATCGATCACCTGACCGCCAACCATTCCGAAAGTTCCGACAGCTCCGGAAAGTTCCTTTATTGCCTTAATGCCGTTATCGGCATCGAGGTTATTCGAAAGTATGTTGAAAGCTAAAGTCAGAAGAGCATCTCCCGTCAATATCGCGTTCGCTTCGCCGAACGCCTTATGACATGCTAATTTGCCGCGCCTGTAATCGTCGTTATCCATTGACGGCAGATCGTCATGGACGAGAGAATAGGCATGTACCATCTCCACCGCGCATCCCATAACTATAGCTTCTTTCAAAGCCCTCTTGTCACCCGGTTTTGAGCACGCCTTACACGCCTCCAGTACGAGTATGGGACGAATGCGCTTACCGCCTGAGAAGACGCTGTATCTCATCGCTTTATGAATTATCTTAGGCCGGACGCCGGATTTCGGCAGACGCCTATCGAGCGCTTTATCTATAATATCTTTTTGATCATTCAAATATTTTTTAATATTCATGTATCTTAGGAAAGACTATCCTCTCTTTAGGTCTTTATCTCTTCTTCCTGTTCTCTTGCGGCTTATCCTCTTCCTCCGCCGCTTTCTCGTCAAACTCTTTTATATCTACCGAACCGTCTTCATTCTTTAACAGTATCTCGACCTTCTTTTTCGCCGCTTCCAGTTTCTTTGCGCATGTCTTCGACAGCCGTATCCCTTCTTCGTACTTCTCGAGAGCTTCATCCAGCGGAATATCTCCATCCTCCAGGCTCTGCACGATCTTCTCTAATTTCTTCAAAGCTTCTTCAAATTTCATCTCTGCCATATCATCCTATCTCCTCAACTTTGCTTATAAAACTTCCCTTACCGAGCTTCGTCTCGATCTGATCGCCTATATTTATATCATTTGCGGATTTCACTATTCTGCCGTCCGTAAGCCGCGCCGATATGCTATACCCCCTGTTCAGTACCGCCAGCGGGCTTAACGCTTCTAATTTCTGTGAAAATAGATTGAAATTTTCCGCACGCATATCTACCAGATGCTCGATGCGTATCGCCATATCTTTGCACAGGTCATCTATCATCTGTTCGTACTGATCCATCATCTTGAGGGGCTGTTTGAGGGCGTAGCTATCTTTAAGAGCGGCGAGTTTTTGGGTCATCGTATCGAGGATGTTTACGAGCGCATTCTTTAACCTGGTTACGTTCGTATTTATGCTGTTGACCAGATCCTCTTTCTTAGGTATCACCAGCTCCGCCGCCGCGGATGGCGTAGGGGCTCTCAGATCGGCGACAAAATCCGCGATGGTGTAATCTATCTCATGACCGACCGCGCTTATCACAGGTATCTCCGAATCATAAATTGCCCGCGCCACAACCTCTTCATTGAACGCCCACAAGTCCTCGAGCGAACCGCCGCCGCGACCTACGATCATCACGTCGATATTATTCAATCTGTTAAAATCCCTGATCGCCGCGGCTATCTCGTCTTTCGAGCCCTCGCCCTGAACTCTTACCGGATATATCATGATCTCGACGTTAGAAAATCTGCGCCTGGCGATATTCAATATGTCCCTTATGGCCGCGCCAGTCGGGCTGGTAACGATACCGATCCTCGTGGGAAGTTCGGGTATCGGGATTTTATGAGACTGATCGAACAGCCCTTCTTTGTTAAGCTTATCTTTTAATTGCTGGAACTGAAGCTGCAGCGCTCCTATGCCTTTTGGCTCGACCTCTTCGACTATTAACTGATAGCTGCCGCGCGGCTCATAAACGCTGATCTTGCCGAAACATATCACCTTCATCCCGTCTTTAAGCCGGAATTTGAGTTTCTCGTTGGACCTCTTGAACATAGCGCTCTGGACTATGGATCCGGCATCTTTCAGGCTAAAGTACATATGCCCCGACGAATGCAGGACAAAATTCGATATCTCTCCCTCTACCCACACCTGAGGAAAAGAGTTCTCTATGATCTGACGGATATACCTCGTCAGCTCGGTTACCGTATATATATGCTTCTCTTCTGTCTCGTTTATCATGCGGCTCAAGCTCTCTTTAATCGCCGTGTTTTATGTCCCGCCAGGTGGGTACCTCGCGGGGACGCGAAATTTACCCTGCGAGTAAATTTCGCTCTGAAAAGATCGCTCGCTCTTTTTGGCATACGGTAGTAATAAGGCCAAAAATCCATGGGGCAGCTCGCGACTTTTAAGCCCCGCTCAGTACCCACCTGGCGGGACATTCCCCACGCTATATATCCAGCCCACCCAATTATGACAGATTTTTTGCGCTTCGCGATGGCGAAACCTTGGCGGCGAGTCTGAAGCGACTGTCGTAAAATCTTGATACCTTAAGGCGGTATAGCGGGACGATGAAACTGCAAATCTTTTATATGCGCGCTGGCAGGTTCATCGGCCATCAAGATTTTACCACAGCGAATTTACATGCCTAATGTAAATTCGCGACAAGCGAAAGGCTCGCCGCTAAGGTTTCGCCTTACCGTTAACGCAAAAAATCTTGCCCCACCAGCTTCTCT
>CAZHIO010000017.1:0-9811 GCA_964532615.1 uncultured Planctomycetia bacterium | reverse complement strand
CAAGCTGGGAGAAGGGCGGAAGGATATTCTCTTGTTCCGATGCCATAGCGCGCGTTCTGGAGAGGCGGCTTCATGGAGCCGAGAAGGCGAAAGATCTGGTAGGCGTTCTCGAGAAGACGAAAGTCGCCATCGAAGAACAGAACGGCTCCGGGGGAGGGTTCTCTAAATCAAATAATCAGAAGAAAGGCGATATAGTCGGGGTATGCCCGGACTGCGGAAGCGCTTTATGGCATATCGAAGGCTGTATGGTATGCAACTCCTGCGGCTATTCTAAATGCGGATAGCGGTAAAAATACGTTTCCCTCTTGCCAAAACAGAGACCCATGGTATAATATTACCATTATTGTTGTCCCGTTATCCGTACTTCGCGGTATAAATACGGGATCACGGTAAAACAGGGAGGTGCTTGATGGATAATTTGAATGTCGTGGTGTTGGAGCCGATAAAAGTAATGGCTATTAAGATCTGGAGCTACATTCCCGCCATATTCGGGGCTATTGTTATCCTCGTGGTTGGATGGGTGCTGGCGAAGCTGATCGAAACGATAGTAAATAAAATCCTCAAAGCCGTTCGCCTGGATTCGCTAAGCGAAAAGACCGGTATAGCTAATGTATTAGCCCAGGGAGATATTAAACTCACCCTGTCCGATCTCATAGGCGGGATAGTCTATTGGCTCGTTATATTGGTTGCGGTCGCTACCACTTTGGATGCTCTTAACCTTAAGATGGCATCCGATCTTATATCGAGGCTCGTAGAGTACATACCTAATATACTGTCCGCTATATTTATTCTAATACTCGGATCTTTCTTAGCTAATTTCATAGCTACGATCATCCGTACCGCAGGAGCGAACGCCGGATTGAAGACCGGCAAGCTCATGAGCCAGATAGCTCACGTAATATTAATGGTATTCACGGTTATAATAGCTATCGAGCAGTTAAAAGTAGCTACCGCCCTTCTCGTTCTATCGATAAATATCATATTGATATCGATAGGCATGGGAATAGCGCTCGCTTTTGGTTTAGGTTGCAAAGATATCGCCGGCAAGTTCATGCAGGATGTTATAAACAAGATGAACAAGTAGGCTGAGAAGTCTGACCGATAGTTTCGAAAGGGAGGCGCATTAACTTGCGCCTCCCTTATTATGTCTACGGGAGTCAATGGAAAATTCTCTCTATATCCATATACCGTTCTGCAAACGTAAATGTATTTACTGCGATTTCTTTAGCGGTATATACGACGCTAAAACAGCATCCTCCTATATCGATGTCATAACAAGTCAGATAAAAGATCTCAGCGGAAATATTTCAACGGTCTATATCGGCGGCGGAACTCCAAGCGTTCTCGAACCGGATGCGCTGATACGCCTCTTAAAAGCCTTAGAGCCGAAGCTGGCATCCGGCGCGGAATATACCGTAGAAGCGAATCCCGAGAGTTTAGATGAGAGCCGGATGAAGCTTTTATCGGATCACGGCGTAAACAGGCTCAGCATCGGAGTGCAGTCGCTCGATGATAGAAAACTTAAAAAACTCGGCAGGCTTCATAACGCCAAGAAAGCCCGCGAGTCGGTCGGCCTCGCTTCGAGGCTTGGAGTTCAAAACATAAGTATTGATCTTATTTTCGGCTTATGGGGAGAGAGTCCGGATGACTGGAGCGGAGAGATCGAAGAGGCCGTGAAACTGCCGGTGAAGCATATATCAGCCTATGCCCTGACATACGAGAAAGGTACACCGCTCTTTAACACAGTCAGAAATAATAGCATCACCCCTATCGGAGATGATCAAGCTTCCGAAATGTATGAGAGGGCTATCGATCTCTTCGGTTTGAGGGGATTTAAACAGTACGAGGTATCAAATTTCGCGATTGAAGGATTCAAGTGCAGGCATAATATCAATTATTGGGAAAATAATCCCTATGTAGGGCTGGGTTCGTCAGCCGTATACTATATAGACGGCGTAAGGGCAAAGAATGTTTGCAGTATTCAGGAATACATTAAGCGGCATAAGAACGGTAATAGTCTGGTGGAGTCGAGCGAGAAGCTGTCGCCACTAAGAAGGGCCAGAGAGACGGCCGCGGTGAAGATCAGGACGAAGGACGGAATAGATTTCAAGTGGTTCAAAGAACATACGGGCTATGATTTTACGGATATCGAGCGTAAAGCTATAGCGGAGCTGCTCGATAAAGACCTTATCAAATATAAGCGGGAAGGGAATGCGCAGATCGGCATCGCCCTGAAGCGCCGGGGTTTTCTGTTTTGCGACACAGTCTCCTCCGCGTTACTGTAGAAATTTTAACCTTTGCATTCCACGGCGAGGAAATTTAATCACTGTGTATATGCTTAGGCGGCAATCCAGCCACGTGGGTTGAGCCGTAAATTTTGCTAAGGCAGGCACTATCAAGCCTATATGCGAATGGTTAACCGGTTACCGTAAGAAGGAAATAATAAAATACGAACCAATAATCCTTGATAGCAAAATTAGGCGAAGCCCACTGGCTGGGTTGTCGCTATCACATGATGTTCAGGAGATTAAATTGACGAGTGCCGGGTAAGGTGCCAAAGCCCTGCCTATTAACTTGACACAAAATATTATGTACCACAGTCTATTGACTAACAAGCGCTAATAATAGATAATAGGTGTCTGATATCTATTGTCCCAAGGCTAAGCCGAAAAATAGAGGAGGAGTTATGATGCCGAAGGTTAGAGCAGTGTTGCTGTTGTGCGTGATATATTTATATACGGCTACCGGACTGATATGGGCGGCTGACGCTCCCGCTGCAGCTCCGCGACCGGACAGTAAGCCGGTCATCGCCAAACCCGAACCACGGCCTGCCCAGTTAATCGATAAACGCGCGCTCGATATTCTAAAGCGCATGAGCGATACCATTACACAGACCAGTACCTTGAGTTTTAAGTCCAAAAGCATGATTCCTGTCAGAGGACCAAAGGGGATATGGATCAACCTTTACGGAGTGTCGCGAGTGGTGAAGCAGGGGTCAAATATGCTTTATGCCGAGACGAGAGGGGACCTCTTCCCGTATGATTTTTACTTTAACGGCAAAACCGTTACCAGATATGCTCCTACGGCTAATGTATACGCTGAGAAAGAGTCTCCCGGCACGGTTAATGAGCTCATAGAGAGCTCTTACCGTGAGGAAGGCAAATCTTTTCCGTATGCGGATATGCTCGTAGACAACCCCTATGAAGTGTTGACCGGAGACCTTGTAAATGCGGTTTACGTCGGGCAAACTACGATAGGAGAATTAAAGACGGATCATCTCGCCTTCACCAATAAGAATGTAGAGTGGCAGATATGGATCGATTCCGAGAATTATCTGCCAAGGCTTGTCAACGCTACATATCTCGTAGATGCAAGCGAGCCAAGCTACGTGGTCGAGTTTTTCGAATGGAAGCTTAATGGTCCTGTCGAAGCTTCGACATTTGTGTTTAACAACACTTCAAAAGCGGTCAAAGTAGATTTTCGTAATCCCAAATAAACGAGTTAACCAAATTGAGGAGCGGCATCATGAGACATATAAAGATATCCATCGTTCTTATGGCGATTGCGCCGGTCGCATTATTCGGTGTCTATGACGCATCGGCAAGAGGTGGTTTTCACGGAGGCGGCGGCGGTGGTTTTCACGGAGGCGGCTATCACGGCGGTGGAGAATCCCGCGGCGGCGATTTTCACGGCGGGGAGTTCCATGGCGGCGGAGAGCATGGAGGCGGCGGTAACCGCGGAGATCACGGAGACCATGGAGATCATCATGGGAACAATAACAACAGAAATAACAACAACGGAAATACCACTAATAATGTAAATGTGCAGGGCTATGGCGGTTGGGGCGGCGGCGGTTGGGGGTACGGAGCGGCTGACGGCGCTATTGCGGGCCTTGCCGTAGGCGCGGCGCTTGGTGCGGCATCTCAACCATCTACTGTCATAGTGGAGCAACCGGAGGCGTCACAGCCTCAGCAGCTTCCCGCTATCCCGCAAATCGGAGCGCAGGTGGTCATGCTACCTCCCGGATGCCAGAGCAGGAATATAAACGGAGCGCTCTTGTATCAGTCCGGTACGGCATGGTATAGGCCGTTATTCGGCGCAAGCGGCGTGTACTATCAGGTGGTTCCGCCGCCGGACGCAGGCGGGAATGTCAACCCTCAGTAAAAGATAGGGGTTATTTTTTAGTAAAAGGCTGATAAGTGAAAAATATATTGAATCTGATCAAGAGAGAGATCTTGCACGTTCTCCCGGCGGTTATATACTTCTTTATCGCTTTTAATCTATTCCGTTTAACCTTCGGAAAGATGTTTGCGCATTTAGGCGTGAGCACTCAAACGCTGCTGGCCACTCTTATTTCATCCGCGATCGTGGGTAAGGTGATACTCGTAACGGATCATCTGCCGATCTTGAAATTATTTTCCCGAAGACCGCTTATTTATAATATGGTCTGGCGGACTTTTATTTATTATTTCTTTTGCTATCTTTTACGCGTAATAGAGAATCTGATCCCGCTCGTGCGGCAGTACGGAAGTTTAGGAATTGCCTGGCGCCACCTTATCGATGCCGTATGGTGGCCTCAATTCTGGACGGTCCAGACATGGTACTTTGTTCTTTTGTTTATTTTCGTGATCGCCCAGGAAACTGTAAGAAATGTGGGTAAGGATAATCTTATCAGGATCTTCTTCGTATCCCCGACAGGCGCCGATCCGCACATACAAAAATGATAGTATCCAAGCGACACAAGAGACTGCCGTTAAGGACCAGAGTTTTTAAGAAGATAGAAGAGATCCCGGCGGATACTTGGAATAGCGTATATCCTGATGTCCTTGAAAGTTACCAGTTTTTCAGGACGCTTGACGAGTCCGGGCTTGACCAATTCCGTTTTAGCTATATTCTTGTTTATGAAGGAAAGGATGTAGTGGGTGCGGCCAACTGTTTCTCAATGGACTACTCGCTCGATACCACAATTAACGGACCGTTAAGAAGATTGTCGAACTCGATAAAGAAGTTGAAGCCGAATATATTCAGTCTGAAAACCTTTATATGCGGGCTTCCGTTAGGGCCGGGAAATATCGGGATCATCGGCGATCGCGGCAGGGTGATCCAGGCGCTCGAGAGGCGGATGGAGAGGATAGCCAGAAAAGAGAAGTCCGCGATAGTCGCTTTTAAGGATTTTAGACGATCCTATGTACCGGATCTCGACGCTCTTCAAGATGAAGGATATGTAAAACTCGATAGCCTGCCTACGACCGAGATGAAGATCCGGTTTAAGAGTTTCGAAGAATATCTCGGTTCTATAAGCGCCGCTTCCAGATATGATCTTAGAAGAAAATTCAGGAAAGTTGACAGTCATGTAAAGTTCGACATGAAGATCGTCGGTTCGCTCAACGATTATGAGCTTAAGGATGTTTATAAGCTCTATCTGGATATAGTAGAAAAGCACGATATGGGGTTTGAGTTATTGCCTATAAGCTTCTTCCGGAATATCTCTAAAAATAGCCCTAAAGAGACAAAATATTTTTTGTGGTATTTGGACGGCAAGATTGCGGCATTCCTGTTGTGTCTTGTATCTCAGGACCGGCTTATAGATTATTACGTAGGTCTCGACTATTCCATAGCGCATAAGTACCATCTATATTTTGTAAAGTTCAGGGATGTCATGAACTGGTGCATACGCCACAAGATCAAGACATACGAGATGGGCATAACGGGATACGAGCCCAAGAGAAGACTCGGATTCGAATTCGTGCCTCTCTATATTTACGCGAAACTGCGAAACAGGTGGATGAGGCCGGTCTTCAGAAAAGCATGCCAGTTTCTGAAATTTGAGAATTTTGACCCGGCGTTAAAGCAGGCTATGGAAGCGAAGCATAATAAGGTGTCGGATGAAAAATAACAGCCTTACGCTGAAAGTCTTCCTGCTTATCGTATTGAACGATATCGGAGACACGATCGCTCAGCTCCTGATGAAGAAGGGTTTGAGTCATACCGGGATTGATAGCGTAAATATTAATAATATAGCGGAATTCAGTTCGAAGAATGCAGCGTCTCCTCTGATATGGATAGGCATATTTGTATTTATACTGAACTTCTTCGTATGGATCGTTATCCTGTCGCGCGTCGATCTGAGTATCGCGATGCCGGTAGGCAGTACCTCATATATCTTCGTTCCTATAGCCGCGATGATATTTCTGCATGAACACGTAAGCCTGATGAGGTGGGCCGGAATAGCGCTGATCATCATGGGGATACATTTTGTTTCCCAGAGTCGAAGTTCGGAAAGAAGCGCGGTGCCATGATAAAAGTGATGATATTTATACTCTTCGCGGAGGTATTGACGGCTATAGGGCAGGTCCTGCTTAAAAAGAGCGCGAACTCGCTTGAGATGCATAGCCTGCGCGGAGCCGGCGGATTTGCGAGTTTCATTAAAGAGATCCTGTCGGTACCCAATATTTGGTACGGATTGTCAGCGATGGCCATAGGTTTGGTAATATGGATTATGGCGCTGGCGCAGGCAGACCTGAATCTTGTATTTTCTCTCGGCAGTATTCAATATGTCATGATACTTTTACTGGCCCATTTTATGCTGGGTGAGAAGATCGATAAGATGAAATTATTAGGCACGTTTCTCGTTATATTCGGAATATTTCTGATCACAATAAGTTAGCATGACTAAAAAACTTATCCACGTACTGGTTCTCCTGGCCGCGGTACTCGCTCTGGCGGTCTCTTACATCGGCGTTATCGCTCTGCCCGTAAAGATCGAGACTCTGATCGTCGAAGAGCTGGCGAAAGCGACCGGCAAAAATATCTATATAAAATCCGTACAGTTCGACGCGTTTAAGGGCCTCGTTCTCGAGGGCCTTATAGTATATGACCGGAATTCGATATTGATATGGGCAAAGAGCGTTTCGTGCGGGATACCGATATCTGTTATGTTTAAGGAGAGAATGGCGATCCCGGTCGTCACCATTAACTCACCGGCCATATATCTCGAAAGACGGAGCGATAATTCTATTAATCTCGCCGAACTGGCGTCCGTCGATTACAAGCCCGGCGCGGTGGCCTCGGTAGCTTTTAACAGGATAATCGTCAAAAACGCGAGGGTTATATTCATCGACAGGGCCCTCAAGGAGATATTCAAGGAACGTTTTGATGATATATCTATGGATTTAAGGCTTTCTCTGCCTCATAAGATCGCTATTATTCTCGCAGGCAATATTCCGGGAAAGATACCCACCTATTTTTCATTCTCGGGAATATATTCCGTAGACGATGAAGAGCTTGCCGGCCGGGCTGCTGTTAAGAACCTGGCTTTGATGGAATTCGAAGAATATTATAAAGCGTCAGGGATCACTTTTCCGAAAGGCTATATAAGCGCCGAAGCGCTGCTGAGAATTAAAGAGAAGACGGTAGAGCTTGATACCAGCGGACGGATAGAAGGCCTTCAGATAAATAAAGACGCGATGAATCTCAAGCTCGATTCATCGGTAAAGCTTATGCTGCAGTATGATCTTAAGGAGAATACGTGCGAATATGCCGGAAAGCTTGATTTAAGCAGGATGGATATTATCGGGGTGGAGACGCTGGGAAGGCTTGAGAATATAAGAGCTATAATCGAATTCAACGATTCCAGGCTATGGTCGGATAATATCATCGTCGAAGCATATAAGATGAGATGGAAAGCGCGGATAAATGTAGTCAACTTCGCCCAGCCGGTATTCGATATATACGCCGATTCCGAAGCCGCCCGCCTCAGCGTAATACAGAAGATGCTCGAAGACGAGTTTGGCATTAAATTACCTACCGAGATATCCGGAAAGGCCGATATCAGCCTCGCATTGCATGCGCAGCCGGATAAACCGCTTAAGGTGGATGGCTATATTACTCTGCGAGGCGCCACTATATCGCTCGGCAGCGGAAACTTTCCGATAGAGGACGTTACGGGAGAAGCTCAGTTTAATCTGAACGGCGCAAAGTGGTCCGATATAAAGATGATATATCGGGACGTGCCGTACGTATCATCGGGGACTCTTCTTAATTTTGACGCTCCGAAGATCGAGCTTAACGCCGCATCTAAAGATTTGACTTTCGGGACATCCTTTTCGGCGCGCGGGCCGATCGTGAAATTCTCCCGGCTTGAGGGCAGATATTTTAATTCCGATTTTTCCATGATCGGAGAGATAGGATTCAAAGAAAAGAATGTCATAGATGCGGATATAGGTGGAACTTTGAATCTTGAGCTGAAGGATCTGAAGAAGATTGTGAAGAATTCAGCCGGGCTGCAGAAGATGAAACCCGCAGGCAAGGTGAACGCGGAGTTCAGCCTGAGTGGAAATCTTAGAGATCTTAAGAGGTGCGCTATACGGGCAAAGATAAAGAGCCCATACGTGTCGGTTTACGGGCTCAAGCTGACAGATATGATTACGGATTATCTGCAGGAGAACGGTTTGGGGCAGATAAGATCGATAAGGTCGCTATTCTACAATGGCAGTCTTTACGGCTCAGGCAAGATCGACTGGATGGCCAGGGCGCTTCCATACTCTTTTAATATTGACGCTAAAGATGTTAAGCTCGAAAGTCTTAAAAACGATACCGGGTTTAAGGATAAGAATGTATCGGGAGTTATCAAAGCGCTTGCCGGGTTGTCGGGGACATTTAAAGATATAACAAGATTTAACGGAACCGGCAGGATATCGATAACAAACGGCAGGCTGTGGCAGTTAAACCTTTTTAAAGGCGTAGGATCGATAATATTTACAAATGATTTCAGCGATATCGTATTCACCGATGGTTCATGTGACATAAAGATGGTGACGAGGGGAGTCGCGATAAATAATTTTATTCTAAAAAGCGATCTTCTGAATATATACGGATCGGGAGTGATAGGGTTCGATAAATCCGTAAACGCTTTGCTGAGGCCCGAAGTGAACGAATCTGACATCTCCTCCAGCGCGCAGGAGAGAATCGCCAGGGCCGTAAGCAGCAACACCGAAATAAAGATAACGGGTACTATAGAAAAGCCTGAATATAAGACCCAGGCAAATTTCGGAGATGTGGTGGGCGGAATAGCGACTGCCATATTCCAGAAGTAGCGGCTAAGAATTTATTGCAAAGATATCCGGCGTAGGGTATAAAGTAAGCTAAGATAACAGAGAAAGTGCAAGAATTAAAAGTGAAAATATCCGCAATGACATTTAATGGTTTCAGGATCGGTATCGCGCTCTCTCTTCTCTTGGTGATAACAGCGCCTGAGGGGATTTTAAATTTGTCAATTCTTACCGTATTTACAAAAGAAGCATACGCTGTAAGCGTGGGATACGATGAGTTCGATTATTGGGAGCCCACAAAGATCGTAAGGGTGTGCAGGCGCTATGACAGCGAGGGGCGACTCAGGCAAAAGATCTCTTACTGGCAGGATGGAGTCACCCCGCAACAGGATGAGAAGTACGATTTAGAGAATAACATGGTGGAGAAGATACATTATAACTCTTCGGGCAGGATGCAGGCGAACGTGGACGGCTGGGCGGCTATGAGGGCAAAATACAATGATAGGAAGCCTATGGTGGAGAGTTTTTACGGCGAGGACGGCAAGATAGTAGCCCGAAAGCTATATAGCGAGTCCGGCAGATTAGTGGCGCGGCAGATGATGGGCGATCAGGATTTTGACCCGTATGAACAGTTCGAAGCCCAACCCGTGATGGGTGAGAGAGTCCTGTACTACGACAGAAGCGGGCAGCTTAAAGGCGCCGCCGGCGGCACCAGGCAGGACTGATATTTTCAGCAGCGCTTTAGCATCAGCCCTGAGTTT
>CAZHIO010000016.1:0-9857 GCA_964532615.1 uncultured Planctomycetia bacterium | reverse complement strand
AACGCAAAAAATCTTACCCCACCAGCTTCTCTTGCACCCTCTTTATTGAGTTGGCCCTGCCGGTCTTTTCGTCTATGTCAAGAATGACGCCGTGGAGCTGAATATCGCCCTCGGCCATCTCGAATTTTGTGGGTAGTTGAGTGAGGAAGCGCCTGATGATCTGTTCTTTCTTTCTGCCTATGACGCCGTCAAACGGCCCGGTCATGCCGGCGTCTGATATGAACGCGGTGCCTCCGGAGAGGATCTTCTCATCTGCGGTCTGAATATGGGTATGCGTGCCCAGGACGGCGCTCACCTGGCCGTCGAGGTAGTAGCCGAGCGCGATCTTCTCGCTCGTAGCTTCGGCGTGCATATCTACTATTATTATCCCGGCCCTGTCACTTATCTTATCGACTATATTTTTCGCTACTCTGAAAGGACATTCCACGGGCTGCATGAATACCCTGCCGACAAGATTTATAACCCCTATATAAACGCCCGGCAAAGCTTCGAATACCCCGTAACCGAAACCCGGGGATCCGTCCGGATAGTTAGCCGGACGCAGCAGCCTCTTATCGGCTCCGAGCTCAACGACCATCTCTTTTCTCTTCCAGATATGGTCGCCCGAAGTTATGACGTCAATACCGTGATCGAATAGCTCTGCGGCAAGAGCCGGAGTAACCCCGCTTCCGGCTGCTACATTCTCTCCGTTGGCTATCACAAACGCTATCTCTTCGCGTTTCTTGATCTTCGGCAGCATGGTCTCTATGACACGTCTGCCCGGCTCGCCGACTATATCGCCGATAAATAATATATTCATCTCAAACTCCCTTAGCGCATAGTTTTACTGCCTATGCGCTATCCGCTAAACGTTATCCGCTGTTACTTGGCGTACTCCACCGCTCTCGTCTCGCGCACCACCGTCACTTTTATCTGTCCGGGATACTCAAGGCCTTCCTCTATCTTCTTCGTTATATCGCGCGCCATAACCGCCGCCTGAGCGTCGGAGATCTTATCGGGCTGAACCATTACGCGTATCTCGCGTCCGGCCTGTATCGCATAAGCTTTCGCGACGCCTTTGAACGAATCAGCGATCGCTTCAAGCTTCTCAAGTCTCTTGACGTAAGTTTCGAGCGTTTCGCGGCGGGCTCCGGGCCTGGTCGCGCTTATAGCGTCGCCGGCCTGCACTAAAACGGCCAGCAGAGTCTTCGGCTCGATATCCTGATGATGAGCCTCGATCGCATGGCATATATTTTCGGATTCGCCGTACTTTCGCGCGAGATCCGCTCCTAACTTCGAGTGCGTGCCCTCTACCTCATGACTTATAGCCTTACCTATATCGTGCAACAAGCCTATCCTCTTTGCAAGAGTAAAGTCAAGCTTCAATTCGCTCGCCATCACCCCCATGAGATGGGCGACCTCTTTCGAATGCTGTAACACGTTCTGGCCATAACTTGTCCTGTATCGGAGGCGGCCCAGTAATTTTATTATCTCCGGGTGAACGCCGTGAAGCCCGGTATCGAAGAGCGCCTTTTCGCCCTCTTCGCGCATCGTATTCTCCATCTCCTTCTTTACCTTCTCCACTATCTCTTCGATCCTGCCGGGATGAATGCGCCCGTCCTGCAGCAATCTCTCAAGCGAAAGCTTTGCTATCTCGCGTTTTATCGGATCGAACCCCGACAGTATAACGGCCTCCGGAGTATCGTCTATGATGACATCGATCCCAGTAGCTATCTCAAGCGCGCGTATATTGCGGCCCTCGCGCCCTATTATCCTTCCCTTCATCTCATCACTCGGAAGATGTACGACGCTGACGGTGGTCTCAACGGTATGGTCCGCAGCGCAGCGCTGTATCGCGAGACCTATTATCTTTCTGGCCTCTTTATCGGCCTTCTCTTTAGCCTCTTCATCGCTTCTCTTGATAAATAGCGCGGATTCCTGCTTCACCTCGTCCTCGAGCTTCTTAAGAAGCAGCTGCCTCGCCTCATCTCTGGTCATTCCCGATATATTTTGAAGCTTCTCTTTCTCCTCCTGAAGCAACCGTTCCATCTCTTTGTCTTTCGACAGGATCTGCCTCTCCTTCTCAGACAGCGCTTGCTCTTTTCTTTCATGGTCCTTATCTTTTCGATCAAGGACATCTACCTTGCGGTCCAGATTCTCTTCTTTCTGGATAAGCCTTTTTTCTAATATGATCAATTCCTGCCTGCGGTCTTTAGTCTCTTTTTCAAATTCCGTTCTGAGCTTAAGCAGGACGTCTTTCGCCTGAAGCTCAGCCTCGTGCCTTAGCTTACCCGCTTCGATCTTTGCGTTTTCGAGCATCTTTTTAGCGTTATCTTCAGCACTCTTGATCTTGCCTTTTGCGTAGAACTTTCGGATAAAGTAGCCCAAGCCGAAAAATACCGCCGCTGCGATTCCGGCGAGCCCTATATAGATTATTGTGGACTCCTGGCTATGCATCTTGTAAACCCTCCTCTATGTTGAAACCGTCAAAGGCCAAAAAGCTACCTTTCAAGCGCATTTATATAAGCGCTCTTGAGTGTATCTTAATCGCTCTTTTACGGTGTTATGCTGTGATTGTTTTCCAGACGGGAATGTCGTGAGAGTCTTTGGGTAGGTATTCTAAGACCTGAAAGTCAAATGCAAGACCTATTGTTTTGGTCTTTTTTGGAAGTCCGCACAGGAATCGGTCGTAATAACCATGCCCGCGGCCCAGCCTGACATTGTTCTTATCAAAGGCTACGCCCGGCACCACAACCAAGTCTATATCTTCTAAAGCAACCTCTCTGACGTGTCCGGCGATCGGTTGGTAGATTCCAAAGTGCTGTCTTTCCAAGTCTTTTTCCCTATCCTTGATTTCGCCTGCAATTAAGCGTTTTTCTTCTTTCAGTATCACAGGTACGCAGACTCTCTTTCCCATCTTTACCGCCTCGTCTATCATGGAAAGCGTATTAACTTCATCCTTCAACGAGACGTAAAACATCACAAGCTTTGACCTTTTAAACTCCTCCTCGTTAAATAACCTGTCCTTAATTATAGCACTCTTTTCTGATTTTTCAAGTGCTGAATAGGACTTTATCTTATCTTTTATGTGGCTTCTTATCTTATGCTTCAACTAAATCTTCCCCTCCCGCTGCCGAGGCGCTTTATCAGCAGGTTCCGTGTCCGTGGTCATCTTTGAATTTCTTGTCTATGATCGGCTTACCGTGCTTCTTAAGATAGTCGTTAATAGCTCCTGTGAGCGCCTGTTCGGCCAGAACAGAGCAATGCATCTTCACTTTCGGCAACCCTCCCAAGGCTTCCGCTACGGCATGATTAGATACTTTCAGGGCTTCCTGAATAGTCTTGCCTTTTACAAGATCGGTGACCATGCTCGATGTAGCTATGGCCGCCCCACAGCCGAAAGTTTTGAATTTAGCGTCGGTAATGATCTCGCTCTTCGGGTCGACTTTTATATAGAGCCTCATTATGTCTCCGCAGTTATGCAGGGTAGCGGCCTCGGCAACATACGAATGAGAACCCTCAACTTCCAGGTTATAAACTAAACCTTTATATACCTTTCTGCTGGATTTGGAAATAGGCGTATAAAAATAATTATCGTCGTACCAGCACTTATGGATGTTCTTTAATTTAGGTGGACGCCGGATATCCACGCCAACTATATGAGCTAGTTTCTTAAGCGAATCCTCCTCTTTCACATACAGATGGTAATTTTCTTTATGGATACCGCTCTCTTTCACGACGAGATAGCTGAATATGATTTTCTGTCTCAATAGCAACAGTTTCAGCTGGTGTGAAAGATGTCTCGATATGGTAACGTACTTTGCCCCCTTATTATTCACACAGCCGTCACCCCGCCACATACCGCAAATAATGGATTTCTGCCTTTCAGGCGGCAGAAGGATAAAACCATGCGGCAATTTCTTGTTGCTGGCACCTTTGCCGAAAAGCTCTTCGAAAAATCTGGCGAGCCTGGCTGAATAAAATTCTAAGCCTATAGAGTTACGGACATCCCGCCTGCTGCCAACATCCATGCCGAAAGATTTTTTCATAATCGCTATAACATCGTCAACGAGGTCGTTTTCTGTCCCGCCGAATACAAAGCCGATTGTCCCTTTGCATCTATCCGTACGAACATACCCTTCGGCCAAATAGTAGCCAACCAACCTGAGAAAATCATCGGATACGAAAATGTCTTCCGGCAAAGCTTTGCTTTTAAAATCGTATTTCGGCTTGGGTTGGTTAAGGCGTATTGACCTTATGTCCGATGTATCTTTAGGTATAGGATACATCATAATATCGCCTTTTTTAAGCTCCTGAGCCATATACCAGTCAGGAATACGTTTTTTTGACTGATAATATTTATGCGTTAGATCATTTGTCTTCAGCGCCAGTATATGATGCCCGGGGGTCAATGATACCGAACCGAGGTTGTGGACCCTAAAATCCACAAGCGGATTACGATAGATCCTTTTATAAACACGGCAAACTTTATGATATTTACCATCATGACTTAGGACTGATCTACCTTGTCCTATATTCTTTATCTCATCAATAGAGCTATTGCAATTTACTAACGTGGACGGGGTCACGCAGACGGGATTGCCGACATTGCCTATACCGTCAGCATCCGCTATCTCCCCAACGTTATGGGGATTTCTGAAGTGCTCCATCACTTTTTCCGAATATTGACCTTCCATTATTATTTTCCTTTCTCATACAACGGCGACATCTCCCTAAGCCTCTGTATTATGGGCGATAACGCCGATACGACATAATCGATCTCTTCTTTCGTATTGTCTCTGCCGAGCGAAAATCTTATAGATCCTTGAGCGTCAGCGGCATCCACTCCCATAGCCGTCAACACATGAGACGGTTCAAGCGTACCGGACGTACAGGCCGAGCCGGTCGATACCGCTATGCCCTCCATATCCAGATTGAGCATTATCGACTCTCCTTCAAGATATTTAAATCCGATATTAACGGTGTTGGGCAATCTCTTTTCGGGATCTCCATTAAGTCTCGTATGCGGTATGCTGCCGGTTATGCCCTTATACAGGTAGTCTCTTAATTCACGCAGTTTTTTTGCTTCCTGCGACACTTCGATCTTTGCAAGTTCCGCCGCTTTACCTAATCCCACGAGTCCGGGAACATTCTCCGTGCCCGCCCTCTTGCCTATCTCCTGATGCCCGCCATGCATGATAGCGCTGATCTTTGTGGACTTCCTTATATATATGGCGCCGACGCCCTTAGGCCCGTAAATCTTATGCGCCGACATCGACATCAAGTCCACAGGCATATTCTTTACTTCCAGCGGAACCTTCCCTATAGCCTGTACGGCGTCCGTATGGAAGTATATCCCGCGCGATTTCGCGATCGCTCCTATTTCGTTTACGGGTTCTATGGTCCCCACTTCATTGTTAGCATACATTATAGATATTAATATTGTCTTGTCGGTTATAGCCTTATCAACCTTATCGGGGTCCACGAGCCCATGCTTATCTACGGGCAGGTAAGTGACTTTATATCCGTCCTTCTCCAGCGCTCTGGAGGCGTTAAGTATGGCGCTATGCTCGATAGCGGACGTGATTATATGATTACCTTTCTTCTTAAGCGCGTACGCAACTCCCTTAACGGCAAAATTATCCGATTCCGTGCCGCCCGACGTAAATATAATCTCCTCCGGGCTCGCCGCGCCTAATAGATCGGCGACTTCCTGTCGCGCCCTGTCTACCGCAACCCTCGCGGCGCGGCCAAACTGATGTATGCTGGACGCGTTACCGTATGTCGCCTCATAAAACGGCAGCATGGCCTCAAGCACCTCTTCGCGCATTCTGGTCGTAGCGTTATTATCGAGATATACTGTTTTCATGCTAACCTTTCTGAGCTTATTTTAGCAGCCTCATCACACAAGTCCTCAAGCGTGACGGACTCCAGACAATCGTTAATAGCCTTTGCCAGTTTATGCCACACAAGCTTAGGGACGCATGACTTGCCTTTTTTGCACGAAATCTCATCCGCACCGGTCGTAGCGCAATGTACCGGATAGATGCTTCCCTCCAGAGTCTTAACTATATCGGCTACCGTAATGTCGGTGGAGTCTCTGGAGAGCATATATCCGCCCTTAGGTCCGCGGATACTCTTAATAAGACCGCTTCTTCTGAGCTTATTCAGAAGCTGTTCGAGATACGCGGTCGATATATCTTCCTTCTTAGCGATGTCGGTGATCGACATCGCGCCGGGACCTTCGTTCAGCGCAAGATTTAACATTGCTCTCAAACCGTATGTTGACTTCGTTGATAACTTCATAGTACCATTTAATCATAGTTGACTATTATTGTCAACTATAAATTGGTCTGCTCATCGCCTTTAATTGTATAAAAAAAGAGACCGGCGCTTAGGCGACGGTCTCTTATGTTCTATTCGCTTCTATTTTTTATCAGCCGGATATGGACTGCTGAATTACGCGTACCGCCAGAGCTCCTTCATCATGCGTAATTCCTGTGCCTTCTGCGCCACCAGGCTAACTATTCTTCCCAGAAAAAAGTTTATTCGTTTTGCTGTTCTTGACGAATCAACGGCTTCAGCGGTTGACTCCAGCAAATTAGTGAGAAACGTGTCTATATCGCCGGCATCCGTATCATTTAGCTGATATTTCAGTAATACTCTCAGGAGATGTTCGACCATTGGCTTATCTTTTTCATAAACCCTTGCCAATAATGCGGTCATAAGCATGCGACCCTGACAGACGGACTGATCTGCCATAGTCATTTCATTATAGTCACCGGGTAACACTATATTTATGAGCCGTGTATCCTTAAATGTGGCTGGACTTTCGTTTACAACCTTGATCAGATCGTCTGTCAGCTTAGTTTCGGATATAACTACTCTTTTCACGCCGGCTTCCGGTTTTATGTCCAACATGGCTTTAAGATGTTCCCCTGAAGAATAGTATCTGCGTTTTACCGCATCGGATGAGGCGGAATTTTTATTTAGACGCTCTATAGCTTTTTCAACATCATCTGTAAGGGCTATGGATTGAGGCACAAAGACCTCTATCTTTGAATTGTGTATTAGAGTTGTGGTCGTCCATACATTCTGCACGCCAACTTCATCGGTAATAAACTTTTCAAGATCCAGGCGCGTTACCCCTTCGACTCCAGTCCCTTTCTCAAGCATCAGCTGAATCTTCCATTCAAAGTCTCGCACCAGCGGCGCGGATATCTCTTTCTCGCGGAATTCCTCTCCTACTGCATCAAAATGCGTTGTCACCGCAGGTGTCGCTGCAAGCGCAGGCGCCTCATCAGTCTGCTTGAATCTTTTGTCAATAGCGTCCCATGAGGAAGGGAAAGATTTTATATTTGCCGCTGTACTATCGGAAGCCGATAAAGGCGCGGCCGTTACAGAATTACCAGACCCTCTTCTTAATGTCTCAACGGCACGGCTCCCTTTATCGGTCAATAGATATCTACCTCCGAATATATCCCATTCATACGCCAAAAGCCCCTGCCCGACAAGGCCTCCTAAGGCGCGTCTGGGCTTTCTGATCGCCGCGGAAACGGATTTGAAAAGCTTCATATTGAAGTGTCCGTATTGAGCGATATGTGACGCCAGGATCGGTTCCATCGCGATCACCTTCATGGCCTTCTCCGTTTCCATATCGCCCGCATCATATCTGTCGCCGGATACTCCAAGGTCTTTCATGACAGCCCATATAATGGCGATCGTTGCTACGGCGGCTACTATATACACGGGCATATTAGAGTCGAAGAAAAATGCGGCATAGCCGTTAAAGGAATTCAGCGGTTCGATTAACGACGGAAAATCCCCTTTAGCAAACGCGTCTGAAGCCGTCGCGAGAATGGCTGCGACTGTCGCAATAATCATACTCGTCGTACGCGATAACGGTTTCACGTATTTTGTAGCGGCTGTCGTCTTACCGCTATCTCCTGCCGGGAAACTCTTTGTATTCAATGCAACGGCCGGATCTTTCCCATTACGCTTGGCGGATTGCACGTACTCACGGAAACGCTCATCACTTCTTACGTCTGATAATAACTCTGTGACGTAGCTGTATCTCTTTACGGTATTTAGACCTGTCCCAGACCCGTAATAACGCCTTATTTCCAGCTTATTATAGTCCGGCGCCGAGAAGGTAAATGTTATCACTATGGAGCTCTTCAAGTCATCTGGATGCATCAGTATCACGCTGATCAATCTGTCGGTCAGAGACAGAATTTCCGGCTTTAATAACTTGATTTCCGGGTCGTTAACAAATATATCCGCGGCTACTTGTGCGTCATTTGTGCTTACCGCGCTCTCCAAAACCACCTCTTCGCGGTATTTCCGGTAAATCTTCTTCACTACATAGCCCGTTACAATGATTGCCGTCAATATCATGACGGCAGCTAAAGATGTGTTTTTTAAGCTTTCTATCGACTGATAGCTTTCGCCCGCCAATACCGGCGTAGCCAATGCCGCTAAAATTACGGCTACCCCAACCGATTTTTTCCCGATGCTGGGGGCATCTATTTTGGTTCCGTCTTCCATGTGGCGAAGCTTGCGCATTGCGTATTTGTACATTGCCGATACGGCTCTTATTTTTATTATATCGGGAGCTACTTTTTGGTCGACCATTTTTTGCAGATTGGCCATACTATTTTTATCCGCGTCGATACCGGCGTTCACCAGAGCGATATGCGCTTCGATCATCTCTTTTGGATCGCTTATAAGATGGGTTAACCCTTTGTTATCCAGCAATCTGACAAGCCCGGCTATATTGCCGTCAATATTATGGTCCGCCTCGACAAGGCCTGCCAGTATCTTTACTCTGTATATTCTCGATAGCTGTATGTCGCTGAGACGGTTTTCCAAATATTTTATCTGCTCACCCGTATTATAGCCCGCCATCGTAAGCGCTATGGCACAATCTATTTTGCTGTGATCGTCAATTGCCAGGGCGGCGATCCCATGCGGCAAAAGCTTGTCCAGCGCCGCTTTGTGCGATCCGACATCGGCTCCGCTGCTCAAAAGCGCGGCATGCAGTCTTATAAGATAGTCGCTCCACGAAACGCTTCCCGCGTCTCTAAGAATATGCCGCAGGCACGCTACCGCTTCGTCCTTCATGACTCCGGATCGTATAAGAGCTTCGCATGCTTCCAATTTTTGATATGGGCCTCTTTCAGGATCATCTGTCCGGATATTATCTATACCGCCGGTGAGCAATCTTTCAAGACCCTCGTTATTTAAGTCCAGCATCTCCATGAGGATGGCCAATATCTCACTGCGGGCGGTTCTTGTAATGGCCGTATGCCATTCTTTCTTCGGACTTCTGCCTTCCCCGGCCTGAAGACGTGCCAGCGTTTCCAGGTATGTGCTTTTTATCTCGCGGATTGACCTTAATTGGTTGTAACAAGCCCCGGCATCACGTAATGTCAGCCCCATGCTCATAAGTACGCTAACGGCCTCCGCCTCTCCCATCTTTTTCTGTAAAACTGCCGCAAGGAGGCTCACCCCGTAATCATCAAGGCTGTCAAATGCGTATTCTATTGAAACCAGCATAAGCCGCCCACGCATGAGCGGAGTTATCTTTATACCTTTGAATTTTTCCGCAACGATTTTTATGTGCTCTCTATAGAAGTTTTTCAGTTTCTCGTCATTGTCACTAAGTCCTTTCAGGCTCGACACAACGTCAAGATACGCCCGATCTCCGCTCATTGCCATCGTTACCAATTGCCTGACGGACAGCATCCGCGCCTGCTCGACAGAAATCCCGCCGAGCTCCTTGGCCGGCCGGGTCTCGGTGGTATAAGCCATTCGAACCTGCGGATTAACTATTTGACCGCTTGCCGCATCATCCTGCGCCGGTGCGGGTTCGGATA
>CAZHIO010000015.1:0-9918 GCA_964532615.1 uncultured Planctomycetia bacterium | reverse complement strand
CGGCTATAACGTCTATCGCTATGAGCAATCTTTGGGCCAACGACGGCAAGACCCCTTATAATAAGAAGATGCTCGATTCCGCCATGAAGTATGTAGTCTATGACCCTTTCACGCCTGTATGGAGAGAGGCGAAAGAGATGTATATCATACCCGAGCTCGACCTTCTCTTCGGAGGCAAGAAGACGGCCGAACAGGCGGTCGCGGCATTTATAAATAAAGTCAATAACCTGATAAAGAGGCAGTAAAGCATATCGGTTAATATGTAATAAGAGATACCGATTAGGGTAAGCTGTGTAATGTGAAGGCGGTGATGGGTCAGATGCGAATATTGGTGGTGGAAGACGAAAAGAAGATAGCGGATTTCATTAAACGCGGCCTTAAAGAGGAAGGGTATGCGGTAGACTCCGCCGGAGACGGTGAAGAAGGCCTCTTCCTGGCCAAGACGAACGATTATGATCTGGTGCTGCTCGATCTTATGTTGCCTAAGATCGACGGGCTCATCGTCTGCAAAAGATTAAAAGAAGCTAAGATCAAGACCCCCGTAATAATGCTTACCGCGAAGAATACCGTTAAAGATAAGGTCTTGGGGCTCGATTCCGGAGCCGACGATTATCTTACCAAACCCTTCGCGTTCGAGGAGCTTCTCGCCAGGATAAGGGCGATGCTGAGAAAAAATGATGCCCAGGCCACAACTAAGCTTAAGGTCGCTGATCTTGAGCTCGATCTATTGACTCATAAGGTAACGCGCGGCTCAAAAGAGATAGAGCTTACAACTAAAGAGCATTCTCTTCTGGAATATTTGATGCGCAACGAAGGAGTGATCGTTACGCGCACCATGATATCCGAACACGTCTGGGATATAGACTTTGATACTTTCACGAACGTTATAGATGTTTATATTAATTATCTCCGGAATAAGATAGATTCCGGTTTCAAGAAAAAGCTGATACATACGGTTCGCGGCAGGGGCTATATATTAAAGGAAGAGTAGACTCGGGATATGTTCTATAGATCTATACGTTTCAAGATGACGATCGTCTACATGGTGGTGCTGGGGCTTACATTATCGGTCTTTAGCGCGGCGCTCTATAAGTATGTTAGCCGAAGCTTATATGAGAATATGGATTCGCTATTACGATCCAAAGCGGAAGGTATAGTATACGCTATAGGCACATACTGGGAAGCTGAGAGGCTCGGCCCGAATCGTTTCGGAGCCAAAGTGGATGATTGGCAGGGTAGCATTAAGTTCGCAACTATAGCCGAACGGTGGGTTCAGGAGCGGTCCAAGGATCCCAAGCTTCTCGATATAATAATCCAGATATATGATCCGAACGGCACCGTAGTCGCATCGTCCAAGAACACCCAGGGCATATCGAGCATATCCGAAGAGAGCCTTATATATGTGCTATACGGCAATAGCATGTTTGATACCCTCACTCCGTCATTTCCCACTAAGAAGATAGTCAAATTCAGAGTATTCATCACCCCTGCCGTTAAGAACAGTCAGGTGGAGTACGTTGTGCAGGTCGCGAGCCCACTTTCTAATATACAAACCACCCTCGACACCATGAAGTTCGCGCTCTTTATATTATTCCCACTGACCGTTCTGCTCACAGGCGTGATAGGGGCATTCTTAGCCAAGATGACGCTCCGACCGGTCAATAATATGATAAATACTATACACGGCATAACCGTAGACAACATGAAGCTGAAACTGAGGATGCCGGGAACGAGAGATGAAATAGATAAGCTCGCCGAGACGTTCAATGATATGTTGGCGCGCCTCGACTACGCTTTCACTTCCCAGAAGAGGCTATTCGAAGATATCTCGCACGATCTTAAGACGCCTCTTACCGTGATGAAGGGTGAGTTTGAGGTGGCTTTAAAGAAGGTCCGCACTCAGGAAGATTATGAATCGGTATTGCGTTCGGCCCTCGAGGAGGTTAATAAGATAATAAGGCTTGCGGATAATCTTCTTATGCTGGCGAGTTTTGAAGCGCAGAATATAATGCCGGACAGAATAGAGCTGGATCTGAAGCTTCTCATACAGAGCACGATTAACAGTATAAATAGACTTGCGGACGATAAACATATAAATATAAATTTATCCGGAGAAGAAGGCATAACTTTAAAAGGTGATGAGCAGCAGCTTAAACAGCTCTTTCTTAATCTTCTGGATAATGCCGTGAAGTATACGCTCCAAAACGGCAGAATAGATGTGAGCCTCCGCAAAGATAAACAGCATGTGAAGATAATGATACAGGATAACGGTCGCGGTATAGAGGCCTCTCAAATAGAGCATATATTCGACCGGTTTTATCGGGTCGATAAGTCAAGGACCGAACATGGTTTCGGGCTCGGGCTTAGCATAGTTAAATCAGTAGTGGACAGCCATGGCGGCAAGATAGAAGTTGAAAGCTCTCCCGGCCGCGGGACCTCATTTAATATCTCTCTCCCCGCCTTTTAGAAGATTAGTGATTTTTAATATTCCTCTAACCGGATTTTAATCACCGATATAGTATATTTACAGCAGAAAACGAAAGGAGGAAGTTATGGTGAAGAATATTGTTGTTGTAGCGATGTTAGTGGCCGCGGCGATAGGTTGTGCGGCCGGCATTTCCAGCGCAGCCGATGTGGCTACCGGAGGAAGTGAGTTTATGATCGCCGATTTTAATACGGGGGAGAAGCCCAATAATATCGGTGGGGATTTCGGAGCTTGGAGCAAGGACCCCACAGATTTCTCCCAGGGATGCAGCGAAGCGTTTGACAGCGTTAACAGGCGCGGCGCGGCCGGTTTTGCGATGAAGCTCGACTATTCGGTCGATTCGAAGAACCCCGCTTATAACGGATTCTGGATGTTTCTCCAGAACTTCGATGCGTCAAAGTATGATAATCTCGCTCTTTGGGTAAAAGGCGACGGCAAGATAGGGTACACTACCGTATTTAAGGTAGAAATAAAGAACGCCTCCAAGCAGGTCGGCCGTTACTATGTTACCAACGTAACCGATGCCTGGCAGGATGTAGTGATCCCGCTGAAGGACTTCAAAGGCATAACAGATTTCTCGAACCTTTCTGAGATCGTTATCGTATTTGAAGACAGGATCGCTTCCAACAAGAAGGGTATAATCTACCTGGACGATATGAGATTCACGAAGAATAAATAATAAGTCAAGCGGCAAGATGGGCGCGGATAACTTCCGCGCCCATCCTTTATCGTATATATAAGGAAGCTACTCATGCCGACCGTCCCATTAAAGAGAGCAATTGCCGCTGTGGCGCTATGCGTTATCTGCGCCTTTACCATGATGGGCCGATCCGCTGCCCAGGAATCCCCTCTCAAAGCCACTAAATTCGTAAAACCGATAATTTTAGCCGACTATAACGGCGGCTCCCTTTACACCAATACAGGCGGTCTCTCCGGCGGCGACGATAATAAGCCCGGCACTTTATTCGCGGCTATGATCCAGGATGAAGGATACATAAAGGGCAATGCAGGATACGCCGTGGCTCTCGATTATGATGTCGAAAGGATGGGCGAATTCACTTATTACTGGGTGAAGTTGGGCAAAGAAGTCCCTGGTAAGGCCGGGTCCACCGAATCGCTCGATCTGAAGAACTACAATTATCTGTCATTCTGGGTAAAGGGTTCTCAGGAAGTCAGCGATATAAAGATAGAGTTCCATCAGGATGTGAATGGCGACGGCATGTTCACCTACGGGCAGGATATCACAAGTTACGTCTATGTAAATGCCTATATCAGAGGCGGGATAATATCGAAAGATTGGAATAAAGTAGTCATACCTTTCAGCGCTTTTAATAAGGTAACCGATTGGTCGAAAATGTCTGAACTGGTATTTGTGATCGAAAATAAAGCCGGTAATAAAACAGGCATTATATATATTGATGATGTGCTATTCGGTAATCGTCCCGACAGCGTTCTCTCCGCCAGGGAAGAGGATGTCAAGGAGATGAAATCCCCCGATGCCGCATCTTTTAAAGTGAACGGTATCGCGTCCGAAAAATGCCTATCGTTAAAAGGCGCCAACGATATCGCGATAAAGTCCGAGAATTTTTACACTAATCCGTTCTTAGAGAGCGTGAGGCTTGAATACTCGGTAGACAAGGGTAATACCTGGAGAACGATAGGCGTCGATTACGACATGAGCGGCAATATCCATAAGTTCGATTGGGAGCCGGATAATACCAGAGAGCTCTTAAGTTATCAGGTCAGAGCCGTCGCATCGGATATAAGGGGCAATGAAAAACCCACCGGAATACTCATAGACTGCGGCGTCCAGCCGATCACCGATGACGAATTTTTGAATCTGATAGAGAAGAAAGCTTTCGAATTTTTCAGGGACCATCAGGACCCGGAAACGGGTTTATTTGCGGACACTTCGGGCGGCGGAGACGCAAGCATAGCGTCCACCGGTATAGGGTTCGCGGCTTTATGTATAGGTGCCGAAAGAGGATGGCTGAATAAGGAAGAGGCCAAAAAAAGAGTTATAAGGACACTTGACACTTTTCTGCCACAAGCCGGGGCTGAAACGCCACAGGCCGAAGGCAGATTCGGTTTCTTCTATCATTTCCTGAGTAAACATACGGCAAAGCGTGCCGGAAAGAGCGAGATATCCACCGTTGATACGGCTATACTGGTTTGTGGAGCCCTTACCGCCGGTGAGTATTTTGGCGGCGAAGCAAAGAAGAAAGCGGAAGAGATATATAAGAGAGTAGAATGGAGTAAGTTCCTGTCTCAGGAGAAGGGGCCGTGGTTTAATAATTTTTCGATGGGATGGTCTCCGGAAAGAGGTTTTCTGGATTCATTCTGGGATTTTTATACCGATGAGGCCATACTCATAAGCCTTCTGGCGGCAGGTTCTCCGACTTATCCGGTAGATCCCGAGGTATTTTATGCATGGACCAGACATTCGGCCTCTTACGAAAACGGAAAACCTTTTATATTTACATGGCACGGCGCTCTATTCTCATACCAATACGCCCACCTCTGGTTCGATCTCAGGAATAAGACCGATAAGAAAGGGGTCGACTGGTTTGAGAATACAACTAACGCAACTCTGGCCAACAGACAGTTCTGCATAGATAACGCCGATAAGTTTAAAGGTTACGGTCCGAACAGCTGGGGCATAACGTCGATGGCCAGGCCGGGAGGGTATATAATGCATTTCGGAGCCCCGCCTACCGGCAGCGGAGAGCCGCAATATGATGGTACTATATCTCCCACCGGACCGGCAGGGTCTATAGTATTTACTCCTTATTTATCGACATCTGCGCTAAAATATATGTATACGACTCATTCCAAGCTATGGGGGCAATACGGGCTGAAAGACTCTTTTAATATCGATCTTAACTGGTATGCCCCCACGTATTATGGGATAGGGGTGGGCATGATACTGATCCCTGTGGAGAATTTTCGCACAGGTTTTATATGGAAGAATTTTATGAAGAATCAATATATGCAGGACGCTCTGAAAAAAACAGGGTTTACGAAGAAGAAGAAGGGGTGACTGTCATGAAGAGCTCGAAATTTCAGATTATCGCGTTATCTTTTATCGCTTTGGTTATAAACGCGCCTCAAGCGGCATATTCACAGGAGGATGCTGCGGCTCCGGCTACCGCGACAGAGGAGCAGAAACAGATAATACCGCCGTGCAAGTGCAACGGGATAATTCAGGATATAAATACGATCAAAGATGACAAGGCTCTGCGCGATCTTATCGAAAACGCTTTCGACGAAAGCTGCGTCTACGAGAACTACGAAAAATTTGTCGCGGACGCGAAGATCGCTTCCGAGGATCCGGCTTTTAACAATAAGGATTACCTTAACTACGCTATGGCCAGGGCGAGACTGGATCAGCTGTCGGAGCTTTCGAAGAATAATGATATTGAAGCCGGCAGACTGTATATGTCCGTCAATGATAAGTATTTCGGTGAGGCGCTCGAATATCTTGACAAGGTCTCCTCGTCCACAAAGTCAAAAAGCTTAGCTATAGATAATAATCTTCTTAAATTTATTGTCTTCAAAGAGAAGTTCCAGCCAGAGAAATCCGATGCCACATTCGACGTGATCGCGGCTCAGTTAGCCGGATACAGCGATATCAAAAGCGCTAATAAGGAAGAGCTGGAGAACGTTTTTCAGAAACTCAAGAAGCTCGGCATGCCTAAATACGCGATAAAGATTAAGATACTTTACGCGTCTAAGGTCGACCCTGAAACCGCCAAAGAAGTGCTGGAAGAGATAAGGATGTCGGCCGACAGATATTTCGCTCAAGGCGATATGAAGGAGTCCGCGAATCTTTATGAGCAGTATATGTTATCGGCGCCGGCCTACTTTGATAAGGAAGATATGGGCGCAAAGATAATGGAGATAGGCGAGAAATACTTTGCAGCCGGAAAATATAAAGACGCTAAGAAATACTACAGTTTATATATGGAGAAGTATCCGGATCTGAAACCGGCCGATTACTGCAGCTATAAGCTTGCGCTATCCTGCTATTATATGAAAGACAACATAAGGACGATCGCTCAGTTAGAGAGTTTTCTCGAGAAGTATAAGAACAGCGCATGGTTCGATAAAGCTTTTGAGACGCTCGCCAAGGTCTATTACGAGAACCTGCCGCGCGATAAAGCTATAGAAAGTATACAGTCGCTCATAGACAGATACTACAGGCCTGATACAGGGGACTACGCAAAGGTATTGATGGCTATGTTATACTACACGGCAAAGAATTATGAAACCGCCGGAGATAAACTGAAGGATATAGCTCCGACGAGCAGTTGTTTTTACACCGCGCGCATGATAACCGACGACATTAAAGAGATAAAGAACAATAAATCCGCGCCCACGTTCGGCACAGACGCCACGGAGACTTATAAAGTATGGGATCCGTATCAGGGTGTAGACGTAAAGATATCCCCGTCCGCGGGCGGGAAAGAGCTTAACGTAATCACTGCCGATGATGGATCGATGCAGATAGAGGTTGGCAAGGGGACTAAAGTTCAATTTGCCCTGCAGGGTATGGTGGATGAGGATAAGTTTAATGAGTATACGGTAGATAAGGACGATCAGTCGAGGCTTCCGAAGATGATAAAAGAGGAGACGGAAAAAGATCTCCTCTCTCTGCGCTGGAGCGTCGACGGCGGGAACTTCGCTGACGATAAAGAGACGTCTATCAAAGAGTGGCAGGCGCCGAACGATCCCGGGACCTATAAGATGACCGTCAAAGTCGACGATTTCGGACTTGTGAGAGTCCCTAATAAAGGCGTGAAAAAAGATACCACCAAAGATACTGTCCTGAATATCATTGTCAAATAAAAGAAGATATCTATAAACCTGGAGCTATTTATTATGACTAAGCGGGGAGATAATAATCTGTTGAGAGGTATCAGACTCGGTTGTCTTATCCTATGTCTATTCACAGTCATTCCCGCGCCATGCATCCCCGGCGCCGAAGCCGCCGACGAGCGGCCGTCAATAGTTAACGATCCGACCGGCTTCAGCATACTGGAGGCCGAAGAGAACGGGATGTTTAATATAGGCCCGGCGATAGGCGGAGTGAATACGGAGAATGAAACGTCAATAAAGAGAGACGTGCTAAAATTCGATTATACGATATTCCCCGGAGCGATAGTGGGCCTATGGACCAAGACTTACCCCGAAAAATTCAAGTCCGCTCTTGTGGATGCGGTGGTGGTAGGAGTTAAGGTTCAGGATATGAAACAGCTGGATGAGATTACGGTTAAACTGGAGATAAAGGGTGACAGGGGCGTACAGAGTGCTCCGGTACTTCTGGGTCCGGGCTGGACCTATATAAAAGAGTCGGTCGACTGGGAGAGAATAGGAAAGCTTAATGAAGTAGTCTTCGTAGTGAGCCCGACCGATAACAAGAAACGCTTGGACGGAGTCTTATATTTTGATCTGAATTTCTATAAATTAACCCTTTTACAGAAGCAGTCTATGACCGTAAAAGCCGTTCTGGTTCTTGCGCTGAGTCTTATACTCGCGCTTCTGGCCGGCTCCGCCGGCGCTCTGTTCGGTAAAAGGCCGGTTTCTAAAGAACCCTCTTACGTATCAGGTATTAAGAGAGACCTGCTCTACGGAGTGACATCCGTAATGATTTTGGGCCTGGCTATTGAGATATATTATCTTGGCACGCTCAATCCTCTAAGTTCGGGATTCAGCTTGATCTTTCTTGCCGTAGGATTAATGGGCGCAGTTATAGCGGAGACGTTAAAATTAGGCCTGACCGGCAGACATCTTACCACAGCCGAGGTATTCCAGAACGTGTTTATCGCAGGCCTCTTGTGTGCGTCATCGAGCAGATTTGAACTTCTGCAGCCGCCGGCTTCATGGATGCAGCTATTGATGTTAAGCAATGTCATCGCCGCGCTCGCATTTGTTATATATCATGCCGCAAACGCCAAGAGCTTGGCGTCAACCGGCAAGCACTTAAAAGTCATAAGCGGCGCTCTTATAGCCGGAACCCCGTACCTTTTTAACTGGTTAATGCTGCTTGGAAGCGCGGGAATGCTGAAAGTAATCGGTAGCGGGATCACATTCGGCCTTCTCGGGGCGTGGCCGTTCATATCCGAGCTTTTGGGCAGATTTCTGGTCATGGGAATATTTAACGAGATCGTCACCAACTGCATCGGACTTGCTACAAAAGCCAGGATGGTGAAGACCGCGAAGGCCCATATTACCATCATCCTGGTATCGCTGGGCGTCGTCATCGCCCCCGTAATAGCGAATTTCGGATCCGCCGCGTTTATCTCGAAACTGCCTATTTTCATAAGAGCTATTGTGTCCATGTTGACTACGGCGTTATCATACGGCGGCTTATGGGGAGAGGTCTATCTCATAACCGGAGCTCTGCTTGATGCCGGTAAACGTATAGCGCCTTCCGCGGAGACTATCTCTAAGCACGTCAGCGCGGGCATAAAGAAGGGTATGGCTTATAGCGCGATACTCGTCGGGCTCCTTTACACGTTAAGCATCACCCTGAGCGCGCCTGCGGCGCAGAAAGTCATGTCGGCGATGCCTTTAGCCATAGGCTTATTGGCAGGAGCCCTTATCTTTCCGCTTATCAAGACCATCATCGAGAGTTTCGACGGCAGCTTAAGATTTTTTGAAAGAGCGCAGTATAGTTATACCGATCTGACCCTGTGCGCCAGAGGAGCTATTGCCGGTTTAGGATTCACCTTTATGGTAACGCATAATATGTTCACGCGGAATATGCCCGACCGGATACTATTCGGTCTTGTAATAGGTCTTATCGCCTCCGGAGGGGTGAGCATATTAAGAGACGCCGTCTATGCTTTAAGGGGCCGCGGGAAGATCCAGTCGTGGAGACTATATTTCATCGATTCCATAATGGGCGCTTTCGTCGGAAGCGCGGCGGCGTTCTATCTCGACTCCCTGCAGGTGCCGGTCGTTGTGGAGAAGTTCAAACTTTACTTAAGTTCGGGCCTTCCGCCCGTCGATTATATTACGTATCCCCTGGTCAATAAATGGGGACGGATAGATCTGGGCAGTTACACCGGAGGAGTTAAGCTGCTATTTACGGAGAGCTTAGCCGGAGTGATCAACTGGTCGATCGCGGCATGGCTATTTGCCATAAATAAGGTATTTTTGCAGGCGTATTTCGAAAAAGATAAGACGCCGATAAAATTCTTCTTCTCGAAAGCGGGATTCGCCCAGCTGGTGGAACATATGATATATGTGCTTCGTTGGGGCTTATGGATGTCTCCTATAATATTCACCTTCTTACGGATGATGCCTGCGCCCACCTGGTATAACCAGGATGGCGCCGTGCGCACGATCTTTGCCATATTCAATAACATCACGATGACGCCGGAAGCGTTTAAGGCGTGGAGCCATAGCGAAAGCGAGTCTGAATAGGG
>CAZHIO010000014.1:0-10336 GCA_964532615.1 uncultured Planctomycetia bacterium | reverse complement strand
ACTTGAAATCTGACGGCTCACGCCTTCGAAGGTTCGAATCCTTCCCTCACCACCAGTATTATTGACTCGGTCTAAGCTGGTATTATAGTACGCGTTTGAAGAAGGATTCGAAGCCAGCGAGCGCCGAGCGAAGCGAGGAAGAGGTCTCCGACCGACAGCGAGATGGCTGGCTACGTAGCGAGCTCCGCGAGCGGAGTAGCCGAATCCTCATCAGTACGATAGAATTTGGCCGGATGACCGAATCCCTGCCTGACGGCCGGCCGGCTTCCCTAGCCGCTAGTATTTAAAAATTCGTTTCCAAAATAAATTATATTAAGAGTAAAATGATGAAAAGGGGAGGTCTTGCATGTCCATAGTTAAGGAATTTAAGGATTTTGCGGTAAAAGGAAATGCGGTGGATATGGCGGTAGGTATTATAATAGGAGCGTCTTTCGGTAAGATCATCAGCTCCTTGGTTAATGATATTATCATGCCGCCGTTAGGGCTGTTAATCGGCGGTGTGGACTTCAAGAACCTGAAGATAATTCTAAAAGCGGCAACAGACAATACGCCCGCGGTCGCCATCAATTACGGGCAGTTTATAAATACAACCATAGATTTTCTTATAGTTGCATTTACTATTTTCCTTGTAGTCAAAGGCGTCAGCAGCCTTAAGAAGAAATGATTATAAAGAAATAGAAAATAGGAGGCCTGCGCAATGAAGAGATCTTTAAAAATCGGCATAATCGCAGTAGTTGTGATATTTATCGCTGCAGCGGCTAAAGATACCATAATAAAGATATCGGTTGAAAACGGTGTAGGGCTTGTTACCGGTCTTAAGCTCAGCATCAGGAGTTTGAGCGTAGGAATACTTAGGCCGGTAGTGGATATTAAAAACCTCAGACTGCTTAATCCCCCGAACTTTCTCGACAGAAATATGATCGACATGCCTGAAATTTATGTGAAGTATGATCTTCCCGCAATAATGGGCGGCAAGATACATCTTCCCGAGGTGCGTCTGGCGCTTAAGGAATTCATCGTTATAAAGAATGCCGAAGGGAAGCTTAATTTAGACTCATTAAGGACTGTGCAGGCTCAAAAAGAAGGTAAATCTCCGTCTCAAGGCGCTCCCGGCAAAGCCCCGGAGATAAGGATAGATTCTCTGAAACTCAGCATAGGAGATGTTATATACAAAGATTACTCAAAAGGCGGCGCTCCGGATATTAAAAAATTTAGCATCAACCTCAATGAGAGTTATACTAATACCGACGACACGTATGCTCTGGCAAGCCTGATTGTTGTTAAAGCTCTGATGAATACATCGATAGCGGGCCTCGTGAATTTTGATATTAAGGGATTACAGGGCACAGTGGGGGATAATCTGGCCAGCGCGAAGAAGATGGCCTCCACGGCAGTAACCGAGGCAGGGAAGACCATAGCGGCGACACAGGAAAGATCTAAGCAGGTTGCTGAGACGGCGCAAAAGGCGCAGGATAGCGTAAAGCAAGCCGCGGATACGATGAAAGATGTTTTTAAAAATCCCTTCGGCTCCGGTAAATAAATCAGGTACCTGTAGCTAATTATTCTGTTTATCCGATGATTACCTGCCCCACGCTCTATCTAATATATGTGGGGTTTTTATTTATACTTAAATAGTAACAGGTGAGGCGGGGCAATCCAATTGATATGAAAAAAACATTTTTTATTATCACTCTGATAGGGCTCATTGGCGCAGGAGGGTATTTTTCTTATCTCGGCTACATAAAGGCTCATGATACTGAAACGAGCCTCACTGCGGACAGGAGAGTTGTCCCGCATCTGGATAAGAGAGTTTTAGAAAATAGAAAGATTGCTTGGAAAAAGCTTATCAAAGAGATACGGAAGCTCACGAAAAATTTTAACGGAACGGCGGGGATCGTAATTAAAGACCTTGATATGAACTGGGAGATGTATCTCAATAAAGATCTCCCTGTTCCGTCGGCGAGCGTAGTGAAGATACCGATTATGCTTTCGTATTTTTACGCGGCGAATGATGGGAAAGTGGACCTTAACTCAAGGATAGCGTTTAAGAAGTCAGAAAGAACTCCGGGTTCCGGAAAGCTGCAGCATTCTTCCGATGGGCAGGAGTTCGGGATCGAAAGCCTGATAGATCTTATGATAACAGAGAGTGATAATACAGCGGCTAATATGCTGATAAATTATATGGGGATAGACGTACTGAACGATTATTTTACAAAGATGGGTTTAAAGCATACGAATCTATCGCGAAAGATGATGGATTTTAAAGAGAGGCGTGAAGGGGTCGAGAATTACACGACCGCTGCCGATATGGCGTATCTTCTCGAACAGATGTACAGAGGTAAATGCCTGGGTTATACTACATCAGGAAGATGCATCAACATACTCGCGAACCAGAAAGTCAACGATCGTATACCTAAGCAGCTTCCGGAGGGTACGGTAGTAGCTCATAAGACTGGCCTCGAGAACGGTCTTTGTCACGATGCCGGGATAGTATATACCGCTAAGGGCAACTATCTTATATGCGTATTGCTAAAGCACAATAACAAGAGCGCGCAAGAGACTAAGAGATTAATCTCCTCGATCTCTCTATTAGTGTATAATTATTACAATAACCTATAGCGTTCTTGCGCGGGGTGGTATCGCCGCTTGCATTGACAAAAGAAAGTCGCAATGATACTATATCTTGCTCAACAAGCTATTACGCGGGAGTAGTTTCCCGCCCGATATCTTTACGTCCGACTATGCGTCTTTAATATGTATCATGCGGGAGTAGTTCAATGGTAGAACACGAGCCTTCCAAGCTCGATACGTGGGTTCGATTCCCATCTCCCGCTCCAGCACCTACAGAATATTCCGCTTTATAAAGGCCGCATTAGATAGTACAACTTAACAAGGGGGATAAAGATGTCTCAAACAGTTGAAGCGATCAATGAGAGAGTGAAGAAAGAGAGCTCTTTTGTAAGTAAGCTTATAGAAGAGATCGAGACTGTCATAGTCGGGCAGAGGTATCTTATCGAGCGGCTTCTGGTAGGAGTCCTGGCCAACGGCCACATTCTTATCGAGGGAGTGCCGGGGCTCGCCAAGACATTGTCCGTCAGAACGTTAGCCGAAGCGATCGATACTAAATTCCAGAGGCTGCAGTTTACCCCTGACCTTCTTCCGGCGGATCTCCTAGGAACTTTGATATATAATCCGAAAGTCGCTGAATTCACTATAAAGAAAGGGCCGATATTCGCAAATATAATACTTGCCGATGAAATAAACCGCGCTCCCGCGAAGGTCCAGAGCGCGCTCTTAGAAGCTATGCAGGAGCGGCAGGTCACTATAGGGGACACTACGTATAAGCTGGATGAGCCTTTCATGGTGCTTGCCACGCAAAATCCGATCGAACACGAGGGGACATATCCTTTGCCTGAAGCGCAGGTAGACCGGTTTATGCTCAAACTTAACGTTGAATATCCCACCAAGGATGAAGAGTATAAGATCATGAAGAGGATGGCAACAACGAATAAGAAGATAACGGTAAAGCCGGTAGTCGGGCCGGACGATATCATAAGGGAGAGAAAGATAGTAGATGATATATATATCGACGAAAGAATAGAACGCTATATAATCGATATCGTATTCGCCACCAGAGATCCGGGCGCATACAGGTTAAATGACTTAAAACCGCTGATACAATTCGGCGCCTCACCAAGAGCGACTATTAATCTCGCAATAGCCGCAAAAGCTTACGCTTTTCTGCAGGGGAGAGGTTACGTCGTTCCTCAGGACGTTAAGACGATAGGGCTCGACGTCTTGAGACATCGCGTTATAGTCAGTTACGAAGCCGAGGCCGAGGATAAGACTTCGGTGGACGTGGTTAAGCGCGTATTTGACGAAGTAAAAGTTCCCTGATAAAAGATGCTCCCAAAAGAAATAATCCAAAAGATACGCCGCATTCATATCCGGACATCACGTCTGGTTACGGACTTTTTGTCAGGGCAATATGAAAGTGTCTTTAAGGGCCGCGGCATGGAGTTCGACGAGGTCAGGGAATACCAGCCCGGCGACGAGATACGCTCCATAGACTGGAACGTTACGGCGAGAATGGGGCGTCCGTTTATAAAGAAATATATCGAGGAGAGGCAGCTTACCGTAATGATCCTTCTCGACGCTTCCGCATCATCGTATTTCGGAACATCGAAGAGGCTGAAGAGCGAGCTTGCGGCGGAGATCTCCGCGGTCCTTGCGTTCGCCGCGGTAAAACATAATGACCGCGTGGGACTTATAATATTTACCGATAAGATAGAAAAATTTATCCCTCCCAGAAAAGGGCAGCAGCATGTGCTGCGCGTTATCAGAGAGGCCCTTTACTTCAAGCCGAAGAGCAGGGGTACCAACATCGAAGACGCTTTAAAATATCTCGATAGCGTTACGACGCGACGAGCCGTCACCTTTATAATTTCTGATTTTTTCGCTAAGGATTTCAAGAAGCCGCTTTCGGTAGCCAATAAGAGGCACGATTGCGTGGCTATCACGATAACCGATCCGCGCGAGATAGAGCTGCCGAAGTCAGGCATAATCGAGCTGACCGACGCCGAGACAGGTTCGCTTTTTCTTGTGGACTCGTCCAGTCAGAAAGTAAGAAATACTTATCACGAGAAGTCGTCCAGGAAGATAGAGGACCGTATCAAGATGTTCGGGTCTATAGGAGTCGACCATATAGACATCAGAACCGACAGGCCTTATTTAGATGAGCTTATTAAGTTTTTTAAGATGAGAAGGCGGAGAATATAATAGATGTATATGAAACGCATTAACCTGATTTTTTTAATAGTTATAGCGGCACTGTTATTGCCACCGCCATATTTATACGCTAAGGACGATGTAGGTCTGCGTTCTTTCGCAAATCCCCGTCAGATCACTATAGGCGACAGGATCAAATATACCGTAGAGATCTCAGCTTCCGGAGGGACAGAGCTGCAGCTGCCTGATCTTAAGTCCAATATTATCGGCGATTTCGAGATCAAGGATTTTTCAAGCAGAATACGCGAAAGATGGTTCGGAAAAAAGACAATGTATAATTTCTATTATATAACCGCTTATTCTGCAGGTAAAAAAGAGATACCCGGGTTCGAGATTAAATATAAAACGAAAGGCTCGAAAGATTGGGTTCCAAAAAAGACAGATGTTATAACCATAAATGTCTTAAGCGTTCTGCCTAAGGAGCTGCCCCCTGATATTAAAGACATAAGAGGGCCCGTAGGCTATTTCGAGATAAACTGGCCTCTCATAGCCATTCTCTTGGTATTATTTGCGCTCCTGATAATCGTTATAATACTGATCAGGAAGGCCGCAGAGAGGAAACCGGTAATGCTTCCGCATGAGACCGCCCTCGAAGAGCTTGAGGCCGCCAGGGCGCAGCTTGCCGGCACAGGAGATATTAAAGCATATTTTGTCGGGGTATCCGACAGCATAAGGCGTTATATAGAACGCGTATTTCGATTGAAGGCGCCCGAGATGACATCCGAAGAGTTCTTGAATTCACTGCGTGACTCCACGGCATTGACCGTGCCGCAAAAGGAGCTATTAAAAGGTTTCATGAACGCATGCGATCTGGTCAAATTTGCCAAGTATACTCCGACGGGCACCGAGACCGAAGACTTATATCTAACAGCTAAAAATTTTATCGAAGAGACAAGGGGAAGCAAATAAATGTTCGCGTTCAAAGATCCATGGGTGCTGCTTTCCGGTCTGCTTATAGCTGTTATGGTCCTATTCGCGGGATTTACCAGAGGCAAAGCCGCCTTCATCTTTCCGTCAAAAGATCTTCTGGAAGGTATCAAACCGACATTCAGGCTGAGGTTCAGTAAATTCCTTATACTATTCAGAGCCGCCGCTGTGCTGCTTTTTATACTGGCGCTCGCCAGACCTCAGACGATCCTGGAGGGATCCAAGACCGTTTCGGAGGGCGTAGATATAGTTCTGGCGCTTGACACTTCCACGAGCATGCTGGCGGAAGACTTCAGGATCGGTCCGAATAGAGTAAACCGATTTGATGTTGTTAAGGATGTTGTCAAAGAATTCATCCGGAAACGCAAAGACGACAGGGTCGGCCTCGTCGCATTTGCCGCGCGTTCATATACGGTATGCCCTCTATCGACCGATTATTCCTGGTTGAATGAAAACCTGGACAGGGTTCGTGTCGGAATGATCGAAGACGCTACCGCGATAGGCTCCGCGATAGCGACATCTGTTAATCGTCTGAGGACCTCCAAGACCAAGAGCAGGATCATTATTCTGTTGACCGACGGAGTGAGTAACGCCGGGACGATATCGCCCTTAGTTGCCGCGGAGGCCGCAAAAGCGTTAAAGATAAAAGTATACGCGATATGCGTCGGGTCCAAAGGGCTCGTGCCTTATCCGCTGAAGGATGTGTACGGCAGGACCGTCTATAAGAATATCCCGATCGAAATGGATGAGGAGGTTCTTAAGAAGATCGCCAATCTGACCGGAGCAAAATACTATCTCGCCAGCGATACCGAGACTCTGCGAAAGATCTACGATGATATTAATAAATTAGAGAGATCGAATATCGAGCATTTCGGTTATAGGGAGTACGAAGAGCTGTTCTATTTCTTCCTTATACCGGGGCTTATCATACTCGTCCTGGAAATTCTGCTGACTAATACGGTATTTATGAGGATACCTTAAGATGACGTTCGCGAATCAGCATTACATAGCGTTAATATACGCCTCAGCGGCCGCTCTTTCGATATTTTATCTATGGGCGGCCTTAAGACGGCGTATGATGATGGAGCGCTTTACCGATAAGAGTCTGATTCACAGCATAGCGCCCGCATCCAGCGTGGCTATGAAGATATTAAAGAGCGTGATAATATCGGCTTCCGTGATCCTGGCGCTTATCGCGCTGGCCCGTCCCCAGTGGGGGTTTATATGGGAAGAGACCAAGATGACCGGAATTGATATGCTGATAGCGATCGACGTATCCAAAAGCATGCTCGCTACGGATGTGAAGCCTAACAGGCTCGAGCGTTCAAAGTTCGCCGTTAAAGACCTGGTAAAAAAACTCAATGGCGATCGCATAGGCCTGATAGCTTTTTCCGGCACATCGTTTCTCCAGTGCCCGCTGACGATAGACTACAACGGCTTCCTGCTTGCGCTGGATGATCTCGGAATAGGAACGATACCGCGCGGGGGGACCTCCGTTACGAGCGCAATCAACGAAGCTATCAGTATATTTAAAGGCCCGGACAAAAAATATAAAGTACTCGTTATTGTAACTGACGGCGATGACCTGGAGGGTGACGCCCTCCGGGCGGCGAAAGATGCCGCCGAACTCGGCATAAAGATATATTGCGTAGGAGTAGGAAGCAGAGAAGGCGACATCATACCCATACTTGACGATAAGGGGGATAGGGCATTCGTCACCGATCGATCCGGGCAGGTAGTAAAAACGTCCCTGAATGAAGATCTTCTAAAGAAGATAGCTATATCAACAGGAGGCAATTACGTCCATGCGACACAGGCCGAGTTCGGGCTTGTACTTCTCTATGATAAGAGCATATCGAAACTTGAGAAGAGAGACATAGAAGCGAAGATGAGAAAGCATTACCAGGAACGTTTTCAGTATTTTCTGGCATTCACTGTTATGCTTCTCCTGTTAGAGCCGCTCCTGCCCGAGCGAAAGGTACTTCTACGATGAGACGATGCCTGCCGATAATAGCGTTATATATGATATTCTCGACAGCATCCTCGTATGCAACCGAAAAAGAGGATGTTAAAAACGGAAACATATTATATAATGAGGGCAACTATCCGGGAGCTTTGAAACTATACGATAAAGCTATCGCAGAAAAACCGGCGGGAGGTATACCTAATTTTAATAAAGCCGCCGCGCTATATAAAGACGGCGCTTTTCCTAAGGCGATAGGCGCATTTAATAAGGCTATCGCTTCAGGCCAGGCCGGCCTTATTCAGGCGTCCGATTATAATATAGGCAACTCTACGTATAAGATCGGATTGGCGAAAGACGCCGCGGACAAGGAGAAGAAGAACATCAAAAAGACCGCCGAGATTTACGCGACGGCACTTCAGTATTACAAGCGAGCGATAGATCTCGATCCGAACGATAAGGACGCTAAATTTAATTACGAGTATGTCTCAAAGAAATTGGACGAATTAAGTCCTCTCTTCCAGATAAAACAAGAAGAAGAGAAGAAGAAGGAGCAGGAGAAGAAGGACCAGAATAAAGACAAGAAAGATCAAGATCAGCCTAAACAGCAAAATCAGGACAATAAAGATCAGCAAAATAAGGACCAGGACAATAAGGATCAACAGGATAAGGATCAAAACAAGCAGGACCAGCAAAGTCAGGATAATAAAGACCAGCAAAGCAAAGATCAAAATAAGCAAGACCAGGATAATCAGCAGGGCGATCAACAGCAAAAAGATCAGCAGAAGTCGCAGCAGGATAAGGATAAGCAAGATCAGCAGGATTCTCAGCAAGGCGGCGGCGGTGATCAGCAGAAAGAGAATCAATCTCAGGGCGCTGAAGATCAGAAGAATCCGCAAGATGGACAGGAGAAAGATAAGAAAGATCAGGGTAAGGGCGAGGAAGGTAAAGACCAGGGTTCCGGAGACCAAAAAGAAGAGAATAAACCCGATAAGGATCAGGCTCAAGAGAATAAGCAGCAACCTAAAGACGAGGGAGAAGATCAGGCGCAGCCCAAGCAGGATAAAGGCGCAGAGGATAATAAGGCCGCAAAGCCGCAAGCAGGAAAAGAAGCCGAAGCGCAATCTGAGCCTAAGCCTGACGAGGGAGAAGGTCAGCAGGGCGAAGATCAAAAGCCTGAAGACGCCGACGCCGAGACCGGCCAGGAAGAGAAAGAGGCCGCTGCCGCACAAGCTCAGGGCGCGGAGGACGCTAAGAAGCCCGACGATAAACAGGGCGGATTAGCGGCTTATCAGGGCGCGGGCAGTCAGTCCGAACCGGGCGAGATGTCTGAGCAGGAGGCTAAGATGCTTCTTGAGGGTTATAAAGGTGAAGAGGCAACGGCTCGCACGGTAAAGATACGCAGAAAAAACATCGATATGCCGGAACCTGTTAAAGATTGGTAGAAATCAGCAGGCTATTTTTTAAAATAATGGAATGTATATGAAACAATATATAAAGGTCACTCTGTTAACTTTCATGCTTTTAAGCATGATCTCATGCCGTACTTTTGCGGCTGAAAAAAAGTTTGAAATAAGCTTAGATAAGAACAGAGTGGCGATAGGAGACAAGGCGCAGCTCGGACTCTCTTTTTACGGAACTCAGTCGATGCCCGCTCCGGACCTGGGAAATATAGATGGTTTAGATATCAAGTATATGGGCCCATCCACTATGATGACCGTTATAAACGGCCAGGTCTCCAGCTCTATCACGCACATGTACTCCATACAGGCACTTAAGATCGGCAAGTTCCAGCTCGGGCCTTTTTCTTTTAAGTATAAAGGCGATGACTTTATATCCAACATGGTCTTCCTGGATGCCGTAGAGGAGAGGGTCGCTCCGATGGCACAGAGCACCGGTAGATCTGACATTCTAAAGCAGATGAATATGAGTGACAGGATATATCTCACGTTATTCGTAGATAAACCGGCGGCTTATGTGAATGAGCTTATACCCGTTACGGTCAAACTGTATGTGAACAGACTGAACGTCAGCGACATACAGCTGCCCACTTTCGATCAGGAAGGTTTTTCGAAAGTCGAATTCAAAGAACCGAAACAGTATCGCGAGCGTGTGGGTGGTATTCTTTTTGACGTGCTTGAGTTTAAGACGAGCATCTTCGGAACTAAGCCCGGGGACTACCGTCTCGGCCCGGGAAAGATAAAATGCAGCGTCATGGTGCCGAGGACCGCGTCGCGCGGACCGATGGCAGACGATTTCTTTCCGACGGATCCATACGGCGGGTCTATGTTCGACGATTTCTTTACGCGATTTGAACGCTATCCTCTCGAACTAAAATCCAAGGATGCCGAGATAGTCATATCGCCTGTCCCTACCCAGGCTCGCCCGGCCGATTTTAACGGCGCTGTGGGAGATTATCAGTTCATCTATTCGGCAAGTCCGACCAAAGTAAAAGTCGGAGATCCCATCACCGTGCGTATGGATATTAATGGAACGGGTAATTTTAATACGGTCATAATCCCGAATCTTGAGAATACAAACGGATTTAAGACATATGAGCCGCAAGTTAAGACGGAAGAGAGCCGCAAGAGCTTTACTCAGGTGCTGATACCGGAAGGCGATAACATCACTCAAGCGCCTAAAGCCTCCTTCACATAT
>CAZHIO010000013.1:0-10355 GCA_964532615.1 uncultured Planctomycetia bacterium | reverse complement strand
TACTTCGCTCAAAGCTTTTCAGCTTTGAGCTTCGTAGGGATAGGTTCTACGAAGCCATACCCGAGATTTACGAGGTGATTGGCGAAGTAGACCAATCGCCAGCTCCAGTTTTGAATATAGTGCTCCACAGTTATTTAACGGTTGGTGCAGTACTATACGATTCCTATCTAAATACTGAGTTTAAGATGAAGTATCGTATAGTGCCCCACAATTGTTTGACGGTTGGTGCAGTACTCCACTTCGCTCTCAAGGAGCTCCTAATTGGCCCGTTTTAGAGAAGTATTATCCAATCGCAACTTCTTATTTCTATGGCTGGGGCAACTTGTCTCGAACTTCGGCGACCGTCTCAATCAGATGGCTCTCGTTGCTTTAGTCTATCAGCGCACCCCAGGTAACGATGTAGCCCTTGCGAAACTAATAGCATTCACGATAATACCCGTATTTATTATCGGCCCCATAGCCGGCGTTTGGGTTGACAGGCTGAACCGCAGGAACGTCATGATAACGGCGGATATCTTGAGGGGCGCTCTGGTATTTACCATTCCTTTCTTTATAATCAATAAGCAGATCATGCCGATCTATCTGATAATATTTCTCGCGTTCTCGATATCGCGCTTCTCCATACCCTCGAAGCTGGCGATAGTGCCGGACCTGGTTGCGGGCGATAAGCTTTTGATGGCCAATACCTTGCAGGGTACGACCCATATGATGGGAAATGTCGTGGGCCTTTTAGTCGCGGGGTTAATAGTGAATATAAAATATATAGGAGCGATAGGGGGCTTCTACATCGATAGCGCCACATTCTTCATTTCGGCTATGCTGGTAGCTACTATAGTTATGAAAAGTGCCGGTGGTACCGGTGGTAAAGGATATCATGTGCGTGAAGATCTTATCGCGACCGGACAGGCATTGAAGAGCTCTCTAAAAAGATCTGTGTTTCGGGAAATGAAAGAGGGTCTTATGCTGCTGGCCAAACACAGGAATATGCGGTTCGTGGTATATGTCTCGACTCTTCTCCTGGCCGGCATAGGAGCCATATCATGCGTTATCATAGTCTTTATTCAGAGCGCATTCGGAACCGCTACTAAGCATATAGGGTTTCTGGGAACGTATCTTGTGTGCGGATTATTTCTCGGAACGATATTATACGGAAAACTGGGCCAAAAGATAGAGAAGAGAAAGGCGATAAATATAAGTTTTGCACTTACCGGAGCGGCTATAATAGCTTTCTCATTAATAATTAACTGCTACCCCAATATCTTTCTCGCCGGTATTTCTATAGGGTTGCTCGGAGTTATGGCCAGCCCTATAATGATATCTATGAATACTCTTACTCAGGAGACTATCCCAGATGACGCGAGAGGGAGGATATTCAGTTCATTGGAAAGCGTGATACATCTGGCTTTTCTGGTATTTATGTTTGCGGCGGCTTATACGGCAAAATTCATAGACAGATTCTGGATCATATTTACGGTGGGAGCGATATTCACTATATGCGGGGTCGCGGGCATCATTAAGGAACCTGTGCCCGAAGACTAACCTATTTGCTCTTAGCGCCGGAGCCTTTGTTTTCCGCTTTCTCCAGACAGCTATTGTAGTGGTTGCATATCGTGCAACAGATATTCTCCGAACCTTTTTCGCCTCTGTACCACTTCGTTTCGCAGGTCCAGTATACCTGGCACATTTCGCAACAATGTATCTTGGCTTGAGCCATTTTTAATTCCTCCTGTATTCAAAATACAGCATACAGATAGAATTGTCAATATTTATCAGCCGTAGACACAAAAATATTTTAACCCCTTCTGCAGCAGCCCGTGTGAGATTGACATTTTTTATCCATAATGTATAATGGCTAATATGCAATATAAATTCCGGGGCGGCATACATCCTTTCTCGCTAAAGAGCCTCGCTTCAGACAAACCTATAAAGAGATCTTTTATCCCTAAAAGAGTGGTGCTTCCGCTTTTGCAGCATACCGGATCACCGGCTGAGGCTGTTGTATCGGTCGGCGCGAAAGTGAATATCGGGGATATGATCGCAAAACCTTCCGGCCGGGTGTCGAGCGCTATTCACGCTTCAATATCCGGCAAGGTTACGCGCATAACGCATCTGCCCGCATACAATCAGGCGAGAGTCCTATCCGTGGTGATCGAGTCCGATGGGAATGTCGATCAGGAATTTAAACCTCATAGCATAGATGACGTGATCTCTATGCCTAAAGAGGCGCTTCTGAGCATGATACGCGATGCCGGCGTGGTTGGCCTCGGAGGAGCCGGATTTCCTACAGACGTAAAGCTTTCACCACCTGCCAATAAGACGGTGGATACCGTAATATTGAACGGCGCGGAATGTGAACCGTATCTTACATGCGATCATCGTCTTATGCTGGAGAAGGCATCCGAGATATTGAAGGGCCTTGATATAATAATCAAGATACTCGGTGCCAAGCAGGCCTATATAGCGATAGAGAATAACAAGCTATCGGCTATTTATGCTATCGAGAGAGCTCTGGAGTCTTCAAGCCGCCTACGTGGAGCTCGCTCGGGCCCGGGCATGGGGATAACGCCTAAACTTGTGGTATTGAACGAAAAATATCCTCAGGGAGCAGAGAAACAGATAATCAAGGTTATATTGAACAGGATCGTTCCGGCCGGCGGGCTCCCTATGGATGTGGGGTGCGTCGCCAATAACGTCGGGACCGCGTATGCCGTATATGAAGCCGTATATCTAAAGAAGCCGCTCATAGAGAGGGCGATCACCATAACCGGATCCTGCGTTAAAGAACCCATTAATACATGGGTAAGATTAGGGACAGTTCTTAGTGATCTTAAGGACGCCTTCGGCGGATTTACCGAAGAGCCTAAGAAAGTTATAATGGGCGGGCCCATGATGGGTCTTGCGCAGTACACGATGGATATACCTATATCTAAAGGTGTCAGCGGTGTGGTATTTTTAACGAAGGAAGAGATAGACGTCGGTAAAGAGAGCGTCTGCATAAGATGCGGCCGATGCGTGGACTCCTGCCCGATAGGGTTGATCCCCACAACGCTTATGTACAGGGTCAAGAGGGAAAATTTTAAGGAAGCCATGGACCTGGGGATAGCGAATTGTTATGAGTGCGGTTCTTGCGCTTACGCTTGCCCGGCTAAGATACCGCTATTAGATTATCTTAAGTTCGGTAAGGCAAAGATACAGACAGTATAGGGGCTTTACGGATGAATGACGAGTTTATAGTATCGATAGGGCCTCACATAAAAGATAAGGTCTCCACTAAACGCATAATGTGGGCCGTAGTCCTGTCCCTCTTACCGGCGGGTGCCTCCGGAGTATTTATCTTCGGGATAAATTCGCTTCTGGTCATAATAGCTGCTGTAGTGACAGCGGTAGTTACCGAGGCTCTGACGCTTGCCTTAAGAAAGAAAGATATCGGCGCGATATGGGACGGGAGCGCCGTACTGACCGGATTATTGCTGGCATACAATCTGCCTCCCCAGTCACCCGTCTGGCTGCCGATCGCCGGCTCATTCTTCGCAATAGCGATAGGAAAACAGGTATTCGGCGGCCTCGGCCACAATATCTTTAATCCGGCGTTAGCGGGAAGGGCTTTTCTGATGATATCATGGCCGGTATATATGACGACATGGCACTATCCGCGCTGGAATGTATCGGCCGTAACGTGCGCCACCCCTCTATCGGTACATAAAAACGTCGAAGGCATTGTCGTTCAGGGCGTTTCGTATTGGGACCTGTTTATCGGAGGTAGAGGCGGCTGCATAGGTGAGGTCTGCGTCGCGGCGTTATTGATCGGAGCGGCCTACCTGTTGATCAAGAAATATATAACATGGCATATACCATTTACCTATATCACTTCTGTAGCGTTAATGAGCTGGGCATTTAACGGCAGATCGGGATTATTTACCGGCGATGCGCTATTTTTTACTCTCGCAGGAGGGCTTATATTGGGCGCGTTCTTCATGGCCACCGACTACGTGACCAGTCCGTTAAGCGCTAAAGGCAAAGTGGTCTTTGGGATAGGATGCGGAGTCCTGACGTTCCTTATCAGGAAATTTGCCGGATATCCGGAAGGCGTTTCGTACGCGATACTTATCATGAACGCGGCCACGCCTATTATAGACAGGTATACATTCCCGAAATGGTTCGGTTGGAGAAAGGCTTAAAGCCGTCACTTTGCAAACGGCGAAAGCAGCGGAAAGAAGGTGTGATTTGAATCAACTGGTAAAGTTCGGCCTTATCCTCGGAGTTATCTGTCTGGCGGCAACTCTTGTCCTCGCTCTGACTTATGAAGTCACAAAGCCTAAGATCGAGGCTGTCATGAAAATCGAAGAGCAGGAAGCCCTTAAGACTATAATGCCTGATGCGGATTCTTTTAAACCCGGCACGGCGGGTGAGATAGAATATTTCGAGGCGTTAAAAGGCTCTACTCTTATAGGCTATTGTCTAAAAGTCACCGGGTTTGGATACGGCGGATACATACGCATCATAGTGGGGATAGATACGGCCGGTGTTATAAAAGGGGTGCGTATTCTGGAGCATCAGGAGACCCCGGGGCTCGGATCAAAGATAAATGAAGTGCGCCCGGGCGACGGTGAGCCGTATTTCCTGAAACAGTTCCGCGGTAAGGACGCCACTACGGTGGCTGCGAAGCATAATATTGACGCTATAACAGGGGCAACTATATCTTCCAAGGCTGTCACCTGCGCCATCAATAACGCGGTAAGCGAATTTTTGGAAAAGGTGCGTAAATAGTATGAAGATGATGGGTGAATTTGTAAAAGGATTATGGAGAGAGAACCCGACTTTCAGGATAGTGCTAGGATTGTGTCCGACCCTTGCCGTATCTACCAGCGTCTCTAACGGCATAGGCATGGGGGTGGCCGCCACTTTCGTATTGGTAGGCTCCAATATATTTGTATCCCTGGTAAGAAATATCGTACCGGATAAGGTGCGTATACCTTGTTTCATAGTCATAATAGCGACATTCGTTACGATAGCGGACCTGTTCATGAAAGCCTATGCCCCGATGCTCTCGCGTTCGCTCGGGATGTTCGTGCCGCTCATAGTTGTAAACTGCATAGTCCTTGGACGGGCTGAAGCATTCTCGTCCAAAGAGCCGCCGTTTAAATCTATCCTTGACGCTCTCGGAATGGGTTTGGGATTCACATGGGCCCTGATCCTGATCTCGGCCATTAGAGAATCTCTCGGTAACGGGACTATTCTCGGAATAACTATAAGCAGTAGGTTTGAGCCGCCGCTCTTTATGATATTGGCTCCCGGAGCGCTTCTGACCATAGGATTATTAGTAGCGATCATAAATTATTTTACGATGAAATCTAAGGCGAAGTGATATGGATCTGGCTAATTATATAACCATAATAATAAGCACCGTATTTATCAATAACTTCATACTCTCCAGATTTCTGGGTCTATGTTCGTTCATCGGAGTTTCGAAGAATACAGGGCCGTCCGTATCGATGGGCCTGGCGGTCACATTCGTCACTACGATGGCCTCGATAATCACATGGCTGATATATAATTATATCCTGCTTCCGTATGACCTGGGGTATCTAAGGACATTAAGCTTTATTCTGGTGATAGCGTCGTTCGTCCAATTTACCGAGATAGTTATACAGAAGAAATCACCCGCTCTGTACAAAGTGTTCGGAATATATCTTCCGCTGATAACCGTAAACTGCGCTGTTTTCGGCGTGGCGGTGCTCAATACCGATGTATTCTTTCTGCATTCTCATGCTGTTGCGGGAAGTTTCATGAAATCGGTCGTTCAGGGTCTCGGCGCGGGAGCCGGATATACGCTGGCTATGTTCGTAATGTCGGGGATACGCGAGAGGCTGGAGTACGCGGATGTCCCGGAGAGCATGAAAGACGTCCCCATAACGTTCATAATAGCGAGCCTGATGTCTATGGCATTTTTAGGTTTCAGCGGGTTTAGAATATGATGATGCGAATACTTACGCCGGTTCTGGCTATGGCCGCCATGGGCCTTATTTTCGGAGTCGCCCTTGCATACGCCCTTAAGATATTCGGCATAGAGATAGATCCGAAGATGTTCAAGCTTTTGTCGATGCTGCCGGGGTCGAATTGCGGTGCCTGTGGCAGGCCCGGATGCGCCGGATTTGCCGAAGCTCTCGCCAAAGGCGAGGCTGTTCCTTCGGGCTGCTTATCGAGCAACGAAGAGTCGCGGAAGTCTATCGCACATTTTCTCGGTCTGGATCATGAGGAAAGAGTTAAGACGGTGGCCACGCTACTCTGTAACGGCGGCGTTCGCGCTAAAGATAAATATTTATATCGGGGGATAAAGAGCTGTAAGGCGGCGACCATGTTATTCGGAGGGTATAAGACATGCGCTTTCGGCTGTCTCGGATTGGGCGATTGTGTGGAGGAGTGCCCTTTCGACGCACTGCATATCGGAGCCGACGGTCTACCCGAAGTTGACGAGAAGCGATGTACGTCCTGCGGCAAGTGTCTTAAGGCGTGTCCTAAAAATCTTTACGCGCTTCTACCCATCGCCGGTTTGTATTATGTAAAATGCAGTTCTAAAGATTCCGGGGCCTCGACCGCAAAAGCGTGCCGGTCCGGATGCATTGCATGCGCTAAGTGTGAAAAAGCTTGCCCGTCAGGAGCCATCAGAGTAGAATCGAATCTGGCCGGAATAGATCCGGATAAGTGTCAGAATATCGGAAAATGTTTTGTAGCATGTCCGACAAAGGTAATAGTAAAGAGAGGATAGTGAGATGCTTGAGATAACGAAAGAAAATTTTATGAAAGAAGTATCCGTACCCGGCAAAGTAGTAGTCATCGATTTCTGGGCGCCATGGTGCATGCCCTGCAAAATGCTCGCTCCCACCGTGGAGAAACTTGCCGATGAGCTGAAAGGGAAAGTTACTATCGCTAAGTGTAATGTTGACGACAGCCCGGAACTGGCTACGGACGTTTCAGTATTGAATATACCTACTCTCGTCATATTTAAGAGCGGTGACGAAGTAGCCCGCATGGTTGGCGTCAATACAAAAGCAGCCATCGAGTCCAAGATAAAAGAGTCCACGGGATAAAATAATATCCCCGCCAAGATGAGATCCGCAATATATATTCTCGGAATATCGTGTTTTTATCACAATTCAGCCGCAGCTATAGTTAAAGACGGTGAGATAGTCGCCGCCTGCCAGGAGGAGCGCTTTACGCGGATAAAGCAGGATGGCTCTTTTCCTTTTCAATCTATCAAATACTGTCTTGAAGAAGCCGGAATAAACGTTGAAGAGATAAACGTTATCGCCTGCGTTCCGTTCGGACTTGGCCGTAATGTCGAGTCTGAAGCCAGGCTCGCCATAAGAAGAGAGCTGGGATATAAGGGCAAAGTCGTATTTCCGTCCATCCTCGAATCTCACGCGTTTTCAGCGTTCTTTCCATCCCCGTACAGGGAGGCGGCGATCATGATAATCGGAGGCGCCGGCGAAAGAGCGACTGCCGGCCTGGGATCAGGCAGCGATGGAGAAGTGCGTATCAGGCCATTGATGAAGTCGCCTCACTCGCAGGGAGCTTTCTATTCCGCTTGCACCGGTTATGCCGGATTCAAAATAAATTCCGGGGAGTATAAGATGATGGGACTCGCTCCGTACGGCGCGAGCGTCTACAAAGACCTTATATTAAAGAAGCTGATCGATCTAAAAGAAGACGGTTCGTTTGGCCTCCGGACTGGATATTTCGATTTACGAGGCGCCTCAGTTTCGCTGGGACGCCGGTTCTATAAATTATCCGGGATACCGAAGAGGGCCCAGGATACCGCCATAACGCGTCAGATAAAAGACTTTGCCTCATCTGTTCAAAAGGTGGCCGAAGAGATCATGGTAAGGATGGCCAGGCGGGCCGAAATGATAACGTCGAAAAAGAATCTTGTGTTGGCGGGAGAGTCTGCGCTTAACTGCGTGGGAAACGGCAGGATACTATGCGAGACGTCGTTTAAAAATATATGGGTCCAACCCGCTTCCGGTGAAGCCGGTGCCGCGCTCGGTGCGGCGCTGTCCGTATGGAGCCGGGCGTTTAAGAGCCCGCGTAAAGCTGACGGAGTGAATGATCGGCAGAAGGGGTCTCTCCTGGGCCCATCCCACAGTAATGATGAGATTGAAATATTTTTGCGATCGGCATCGGCTGAATTTGTGAAGCTGGACGATAAAGCGATAGTCGGAAGGACAGCCGATATGATAGCCAAGGGAAAAGTTGTCGGATGGTTTCAGGGCCGGATGGAGTTCGGGCCGCGCTCCCTCGGAGCGCGAAGTATATTGGCCGACGCCAGAAACGCCGCTATGCAAAATATTATTAATAAAGGGGTGAAGTTCAGGGAGCCGTTCAGGCCGTTCGCGCCTTCCGTTCTCGAAGAGCGCGTATCGGACTATTTCGATCTCGGGACGAAGAGCCCGTATATGGCGCTTGTCGCGCCTGTCAGAGCGGATAAGCGCGAGGCTATACCGGCAGTGACCCATATAGACGCCTCCGCCCGCGTTCAGACCGTGAGCCGGAGATGGAACGCGCCTTACTACGATCTGATAAAAAAGTTTTATGAAAAGTACGGATGTCCTGTTATAATAAATACCTCTTTTAACGCTGGAGAGGAACCTATCGTTCAAAGTCCGTCTGAAGCGTACAGTTGTTTCATGCGCACGAAGATGGATTGTCTTGCGATCGGCAATTTCTTTTTGGAGAAGAAAGGAAATATCGCGTGAATATCGCGGTCCTGTGTTCGGGAAACGGCACTAACCTGCAGGCTATCATCGATAGCGTGAAGAGCGGTTATATACCATCCGAGATAGCGGTCGTCATCAGCGATAGAAAAGACGCTTACGCTCTGGTTCGCGCTAAAGAAGCCGGCATAGAGACGATAGCGCTGTCCGTAAAGGATTTCAAGTCCCGTGAGGATTTCGATAAAGAGATCGCAAAACATCTGAAGAAGAGAGATGCCGCTCTCGTGGTGCTGGCCGGTTATATGAGGCTGCTCAGTCCGGGTTTTATCGAAGAGTACAGGAATAGGATCATAAATATTCATCCGGCGTTATTGCCGTCTTTTAAGGGCAGATGCGGCATAAGAGACGCTTTAGAACACGGAGTAAAAGTAACAGGAGTCACGGTTCATTTTGTAAGTGAAAAACTCGACGACGGGCCGATAATATTACAGAGGGCTATCGATATAAAAGGTGATGATAACGAAGCGACGCTACTGGAACGCGTCCATAAAGAGGAACACAGGATCTACCCGGAAGCGATAAGATTATTTGCCTTAGGGAGACTGACTATTGACGGAAGGAGAGTAACGGTAAAATGAAGACAAGTATTAAGAATACTATAGGAAGAGAGATACTCGATTCGAGGGGCAACCCGACCGTAGAGGTCGATGTTTATTTGCAGGACGGTTCGTTCGGAAGAGCGGCCGTGCCGAGCGGAGCGTCTACGGGAGAGCATGAGGCGGTTGAGCTCAGAGATCAGGACAAGTCACGATACTTCGGCAAGGGCGTTGAGAAGGCTGTGGCTAATGTGAACGGCGAGATAAGAAAAGCTGTCAAAGGAAAAGACGCTCTGATGCAGGGAGAGATCGACCAGCTCATGATAGACCTTGATGGCACGCCTAATAAAGGCCGGCTCGGGGCGAACGCGATCCTCGGCGTATCTATGGCGGTGGCTAAAGCGGCGGCTGTATCGAAAGGCATTCCTTTATATAAGTACATCGGCGGCGGCAAGGCCAATATCCTTCCGATACCGATGATGAATATATTGAACGGCGGATCGCACGCCGACAATAACGTCGATCTTCAGGAGTTCATGATAATGCCGATAGGCGCCGACTCATTCAGAGAGGCTTTAAGATGGGGCGCCGAAGTTTTTCATAGCCTGAAGAAGATCCTTCATGATAAGAAGCTCTCTACGTCGGTAGGCGATGAGGGCGGGTTCGCGCCGAACCTGAAGTCTAACGAAGAAGCCGTAGAGGTCATACTCATGGCGATAGACAAGGCCGGATACAAAGCCGGCAAAGATATCAGCATAGCGCTCGATCCGGCATCCAGTTCTTTCTATGAGAACGGTAAATATATTCTGGAGGCCGAACCAAAAGTGAATAACTCCTCGAAAGATATGATCGAGTTCTACGCCAGGTGGGTCTCTAAGTATCCGATAGTATCGATAGAGGACGGCCTTGCGGAAGACGACTGGGACGGCTGGAAGAGCCTTACGGACAGATTAGGTGATAAGATACAGCTTGTAGGCGATGATCTATTTGTGACTAATGTGAAGCGTCTCAGGATGGGTATAGACAGGAAGGTCGCGAATTCCATTCT
>CAZHIO010000012.1:651-10465 GCA_964532615.1 uncultured Planctomycetia bacterium | reverse complement strand
ATAGCCAAGGCCGGTGTCATCATAACACCATATCCGGTAATCTTATCAATATCCGTCACCTTACCGATCTCGGCTTGGATATTAAGCTCCTTAACTGCTGCCTCAGCGTTAGCGGTGAGCTGTTTGCATTTTGGACAACCGACACCTAATATTTCAATCTTCATATTGCCTCCTCTATTTCTTTACAGCCGAAACTTTTATGCTGACTATTGCGTCTTGCGCGATCTTAAGGTTATCAAACATGGCATCAACCGGATAGCTTGATTCGCTTATTATCTTAACATCCTTAAACCCTGCCATTTTCATTAGATTCAGGTATTCGTCTTTCATGATCGCTCCGGCAAGGCATCCTACATACGCCTCGATCGAATCTTTGATCGCCTTCGGAAGATCTTTTGCAAGCACCAGATCTGAAACCATCAGTCTGCCACCTGATTTTAGCACCCTATACCCCTCTTTAAATACCGCCTCTTTATCGGGTGAAAGATTAATAACACAATTAGAAATGATTACGTCTATAGAGCTTTCTTCGACCGGCAGCTTTTCAATTTCACCTAAGCGGAACTCTATATTGGAATACTTGCCTCTCTTGGCGTTCTCTTTTGCCTTAGCAATCATCTCCGGCGTCATATCGACACCTATAATGCGGCCTGTTTTGCCGACTCTTTGAGCCGCAAGAAACGCGTCAAACCCTGCCCCGCTTCCCAGATCGAGCACGACATCTCCCTCTTTTAAAGAGGCAAGCGCAACCGGGTTACCGCATCCAAAACCTAAATTCGCGCCTTCAGGAACAGCATTCATTTCAGAATCACTATAGCCGACGATCTGACTCATTTTTTTTGCTTTGCTTGTGCCTCCGCAACAAGCGGGCGCAGAACAACATGACGTTTTTTGTGTTACCGCCTTAGCATAGCCTTCCCTGACGATCTTTTTAATATCCCCCGCATCCCGCTTTTCCATGTTTTATCCTATATTACCTTCCCGCCTCATTTTTGAGGCGTCTTCCTTATCAATTTGCTTCTTGACCACTTCTTTGACAAAATTCAGCGCACCCTCCTTGTCGCTATCAATAACGATCTGTTCTACCTTAAGCAAATCATCTTCATTAAGACTAATGTGTTTTTTCTTCTCCATATTTTAAGCTCAATATTTAATGTACTATCATTCCAAAGAAATATCCGACAATTGTCGAGAATATTACCGTGAGTAGACAGAAGGCTAATGTCTTGCGCCATCCGAGTATTTTATTAATAACTAAAATGCTCGGCAGTGATAGCGCCGGCCCCGCGAGAAGTAAAGCAAGCGCCGGACCTTTGCCCATACCCAGGCGCATCAACATCTGCGTGATCGGTATTTCGGTCAACGTCGCAAAGTACCAAAGCGACCCGATCACGGATGCAACAAGGTTCGATAAAATTCCATTGCCTCCCACAAAAGCCGCAACGCCCTTCTCCGGAAGGATCCCTCCGATGAATCCCGTTACGAAGACACCTCCGAATAATAGCGGGATGATCATCATTCCGAAGTCCCACGTCGCAGTCATCCATTCCTTTATCTCATCTCGTTTAAACCATTTCTTTAGCATAACAAGGATGGCTAATAGCATAAGTCCTGCCAGATACCATTTCATGGCATTGACCCTCATGACAAAATTATCCTCAGCCTTCATTGTAACTATATCTGGCCTATTAATGCGTAAAACATCAACGGCCATCTTCCCATCCGGCGCATACGGCTTTACCTCTATAAAGTCCTGAGTGGAGTATTGGACGCTTGCCTTCATCACGGTATTGTCCTTCAAGGTAAGTGTTACTTCATTTGTGTTATACCAATCGCTGAAGACAAGGAACATTATAAGACATAGGAAGTAGAGCCCTGTCTTCCATAGTGACCTGGTAGGCTGCGGTGCAGGTGGCATAGCCATAGCCGCCTTGTTGCGGACATGCTCTGATTTCCTGAATATAAACGCCATAGAAAGACCTATTACAAAGGCAAATCCTATCGCGCCGATCGCGCGGGCTAGTCCTATATCAAATCCCAGGACGCGCGCCGAAAGGAATACGGCCATTATATTGATAGCAGGTCCTGAATATAGGAAGGCGCTTGCGGGCCCCAGCCCGGCTCCCATCGTATATATACCGGCAAACATCGGCAGCACACTGCATGAACAGACCGCGAGAACGATCCCTGAAACGGACGCTACCGTATAAGCCATGGGACGCTTAGCATCCGGACCAAGGTATTTCATCACTGAAGCCTGTGACAGAAATGTCGATATTGCGCCAGCTATAAACATAGCCGGCACTACGCAGGCTAATGTGTGGTTAATGATGTACCATTGAAGAAGTTTAAAGGCTTCAAAAATAGCGTTCGATACCTTAGGATTACCCAGAGGTAAAAAATACATAACTACGAATATACCCACAATCCAATATAACTTCTTTAGATCTTTCATCGAGCTTTCCTCCTTATGATAACCTTACAACAGCCTCCCTCAATCCTTATGGCTTTGATATTGACTAAGCCATCAGCTATCTTGTTTCGGGCTGAAGCTACAATCCTTGAGAATGTGGGTCTGGATATCTTAAGCCTTTTTGCCGCGTCAACCTGTTTCAATCCATCGAGATCCGCCAGTCTTACAGCTTCAAACTCATCAAGAGTAAGATATACTCCTTCTAGCTTGCTCAGAGGTTTACATATCGGCTTAAAACATCTCTCGCCTGGTAAGCACTTTATCCATCTTGTCTTTTTTGGGCGCAAGGCTATCTCCTTTAGTTATGAACATATGTCCATAACTAGTATATCATACTTCTATTTTCTGTCAACAATATTTTAGCCCAAAGATTGCTTTTATATTATGGCTATTCCAGATCAGGTAGGCAAATTACACGCTAACAATTACGTATACGCTCTTTCATTATGAGTTATGTTACTTCGTTTTTTTCAAATCCGGATCGAAATTCTCAAATTTCAAGAATTGGCATATAAGGTTGAATATAGGCCTCAACGCCCGGTTGCGAAGCCTCGCATATAAATAAAGCGGGATAAATTTGAGCCCCAGCCTTTTCTTTGGCTCATAGCCGGTAGTTCCCATTTCGTATTTTCTTATGCCGTGCTTTACGCACCAATTCATGGTATCCCGAAATTTTATAAAATACATATGATATTTATGCGCAACAGAATAGTCAAACCCAACATAATAATCGATCATGACATCTTTCGATACCAGGCAGAATAAGAACGTTACCAATTTTCCATCTATTCTCCATAGAAAATACTTAGTCTGTTTTGGCATTAGCCTGGATACATTTCTAAAGAAATCGATGGATAATATTTCGAATTGCATATCGTGCTTCTCGACTATATCAAGATAAAGCCTGTATAGGTCCAGCAGTACGCCATCTTCGAGTGTCCCCACTACCTCTAAATCGATTGCAACATGACCATCTACCTTTTTGAATTTTCTCCTTAGGTCATACCTTGTCGCGCCGCTCAACGTCTTCATATATTCTTCGAAGTTTTTGAATCGGATATCCAGTTCCGTCCATGGAAGACTGGTAAATTTTGAGAAACCCTGCCTTCTTAGTGGATCAAACACCTTATTGTATGTTTTATCGAAATCCTTGAATGCGATTATTGCGGCCTTGTTCTTCTTCGCTATCTGTTCCATGCGGCGAAGGACAACATGCATATGATCCGGATGATCACTCATGCCCATCCTTCCCTGCCCAAGAGGAGTTCCGCAAATAAGAGCCTTAATATTAAAGATATTAGGCATGCGCTTTTTAATTGAGTTCGTGATCCGCTTGATGGGGCCGGCGATAGTTGTATCCAGTGAATAATTCATCATGAAGCAGGGAACCGCGCAGACAGGCGTTGGGCCATCATATACCATTATATAATAGAAGGAAAACTGTTCAAGGCTTGATTCGTCCAGGGTCTTAAAGAAATCATAGCTCTCGAGAGTGTCCGGGAAAACCTTATTCCAATCACCAACAGGTATCTCCGACACCCTTCTCGCCACTCTTGTCTTAAGCCCTAGTTTCTTGTGGCGTCGCGATATTTTCATTTTGAGCTTTCAGCTGCCGCTTGAACATAGGTATTGAGCCGTGCTTTCCAGCCAGGTAACCATCTTTTCTCATTTCTCCCCGGATGGGAGTTATTAACGCGTTCTGTTAGGGTTTCCTCGGCTGCTTTAGCAAACTCGCGAATAGCCGGTGCTCCATATTCAGTTCCGCTCATCTTCTCTAATGCTTGCAGCAATCCCCACCCTTGCCCATTATAACGCTCCGAGATCAAAATACCTTCACCACTAAAATTAACATAATCTACGAGAGCATATATACCGGCTGGCGTATATGCCACGCGGTAAAACTGTCGCTCTATGCGTGGCCGCGCTTCTTCGGGAGAGGCCTTTAATATTTTTGGTAAAGCGCCTTTTAAGCGGTTAACGATAAATAGCAATTGCAGGTCCTTGGTCTCCATCAGTAAGGAGCGTAATTCGCGGATTTTTGAGCTTTGGAGGTCACCCAGGAATTCTTCTTTAGTTTGCCAGGGGCAGCGCGGCTCTTTAGATGTTTGCAACCAGACAGGCAGCTCTCTGCCATTTTCTTTAACAAACTTCAATAAACTGGGGAAGCTCTCATCGAACGGACCTATTTTATTCTCGGGATACCATATAAAGTGCCCTATACCGAGAGATATGAAGTCTTCTCCATCATTCCAATCTATAAGATACTCATTCTTTCCACTGCATTCGTTATAGAATATCTTATTGCCTATCCACTTGGCGTCCGCATCTGTTATGGCTATCTGCTGCACTCCAATGGCAGTTGATACGGCTATGTATCCGAAAATTGCCACCGTCGTTATTATTACTCTTATCGCATACACGAGATTACTCTACTTCTTTATCCAGATTTTGTATATTGGCTTTGCAGCACAGGCTAGCATAAGCACTATCAAAATTGGAAAACTGATATTCAATAGCTTAGGGAAGATCTTAACAATAATAATTGTGAAAAAAAATACGGACCATTTTACCCAGCCTATATCCCAAACCGTCATATTCCTGATCTTTTTATTCATACTATCCCACAATGCCATAATGATACCCTCCTTTACTTATTTCCCAGCATAAAATTAACATAAGTACCTATAATGAATATGACAATTAAAATGATCGCATAAGAGCTTAACCCTATGCGCGTCTTATTCTTTGGTTTTAAAATTAGGCCGGTAATAACTGTTATGGTCATGAGTATCACTATAAATGCGGTGAAGATATGCTGCTGAGAAAGGGCCGCGAAAATCGGGCTTTTCCTATAAAGCACATCATTTACGAATATGATTGTTATGTTAAAAAGATTAGATCCAACCATATTTGCCACTGCTAACTCCTTAGCCCCCAGGCGAAGTGCGGCAATCGACACCGTAATCTCTGGCAATGTTGTGGCGAAACCCAGAAACAGGCTACCTATGAAATTTTGGCCTAACCCTGAAAGTCGCGCTAAATCGTCTCCGATATACGCAAGCCAGATGCCTGCTGCTGCTATAGCTAGAGCTGCTAAGCCATACCGAATATATGCTGTATTGAGCGAGATACTATCATATTTGAAAAAAGCCTTCTCTTCCTTATTTAGCTCCTTGAGTATTTGTTGCTTTTTCTCGAAACCGAATATCGTTTTTGCTGCAACTAGATACGAGGCTAAAATTAGAATGCTATAACAACTGACATTAGCAAAAGCTACTTGCGGTATCTGCTGGTTTAGAAATATTCCAACTGCGGCGATCAACAGCGGGATTAAACTTAAAACGGCTGTTAGCAGTTGACCCGTAGAAACTGCGCCTAATAAAGGAGAGCCTTTATTCAAAAAATCCAGTATGGCTATATTTGCAAGATTATATGTATTGGCTCCGAACAGATTGCCTACAGTAAGATTCGGGGCATTTACGAAAACCGTGCTCCCAACGCCTGTAAATAGCTCTGGTAGGCTTGTTGCTACGGACACCAATACAATTCCGATCCAAAGCCCGCCAAGTCCGGTCTTCTCGGCTATAGCATCGCCATACCTGGCGACCCTTTTACCGCAATATAGAATTATTGCGGCGCAAATAACAAATTTCGCTGCAATATAAATCATTTTTTACTCGGAATCTCTTTGCTTCCTTGCGCCTTCTTCTGTTCTTCCTCTTTCCTTTCTACTTCACGTGATGATTTTATCAAAGCAATAACCAACCACGTAAACCCACCCAACCCTACATACACCGGCCAATTCTTAAATAGATGGTGCCACATTTATTTTTCCTCCTTTTTTTGACTTTCTTCTGTTTTGGCTTGCACTTCTTTCCCTAGCTTTTCCTTCTCAGCCTTCTCAGCTTTTTCCTTGTTCTCTTTTTCCTCCTTTTTGACCGAATATATGACAAATGTAGCTATTATTGACGCAAAAACTAAAAACCCTAAATTCTTTTCAAAAAATTCAAACATTAGTCATCCCTCCCTTTCTTAAATATCCTGCTGAAACAAAACACCACCTGACTTATTATGAAAGTCCATGATAATATCATGAATATCCAGCCGCTTAATTTCATACCGTGTCAGCCCCCCACATTATTGTGGACGAAATAATGCAAATATGAGACATGCTATGCCCATTAGAATCATGAGCACAAAGATGACAAAAAGAGCTCTGGCGCCTTTGTCTTCTTTCATGACCTTAATGAATGATCCCATTTCCCCTCCCATTGTTTATTTTATGAAGATTTTGTAATTTGCTCCAATGGCATAACAAAAGCCTTGACCCCTTCCTTACTAAGAGTCTTGCGCAAATCGTTTATGCTAATAACAATCTTTTCTGCCTGCATATCATCACAGGCTAAATACAAAATATTATTCAGGCCAGGCCAAACATCTGTACCCATATGAGTTTTAGATGCTGTTCCTTTCCCAAATGTACGACGTATCTTTGAATAATTTTGAAGACCGCAGTTGTCCACAATCTCCATTACCTCATCGTCGACGGCTTCATTATATGTCACCATTACCATTTTCATGCAACCCCCTACTTGTTTAATGATGCAAAATTAGGTACACTAATCCTGCTAAAAAAACAACCGAAAAGAAAGCGTAACATAACTTCTCATCCACGCTTATCTTCCCCTTATCAGGTGATGGTATTAGCATAATCCCCCTCCAATAAATACTAAGTTAATAATTTAAAGATATACAACATCCTCTACGTGATGCAACGAGAGAAATAGCAGCATATAATCCTTAATATGGCGCGTAACCAGGAAATTATTTCGTATATGCTCTCTGCCATTTTCGCCCAGCTTCTTGGCATACTGTGGGCTGTTCAAAAGCTGTTTTATTGCATAGGCCGCTCCATCTACCGAATAGCATAGCATTCCGGAGTATTTGTTCTTTATCTGCAGCGGAATGCCTCCCACGTTGGATGCAACGACCGGCTTTCCTTTCCACAGAGCTTCTGCAACAGTCAGCCCAAACCCTTCCTTAAGCGACTTCTGAATGATTACCGTAGAGCCCCTCTGTAGCGCATTTACCTCGATGTCATTTTGAGGCAAGAGCAGGATATGTATATCTGCGTCTGCCTTGCTCTTCTCCCTGACTTCATCCAGAACAGCCATCCCCTCTGGATCATCTGTAGCGGTACCGCCCGCCAGGATAAGCCTGCAATCGACATACTTCTTCACCTTCTTATACGCCTCTATCACGCCTATCGGGTCTTTCAACCTGTCAAAACGGGAGATTTGTGTTATTATCGGCTTATCTTTTGGGACCTTGTATTTTTCCAATACTGAGTCTACGACTTGCTGAGGGATCTCTCTATTTTTATCGCTCAACGGGTCTATAGATGGTGCTATAAGAAATTGCCTTATCGGCAATTCCCGCGCAAAACTCGGTGCAGAAAATACTGCGGCGTCGTACCTTACCACAAATTCTCTTAAGAACTTCCAAACCTTTCTATCTGGGCTTGAAACGTCGATATGGCAGCGCCAGATCCATTTATTGCCACTCCTTTTATTAACCATCATTACCGGCTGAGGATCATGTATAAAGACGATATCGCCACAGGTATTCAATTCTGCGGTATTCCTCTCGCCCGTCTCTATAAAGATATCGAAGTCCCTACGGCTTATATCTTCGCTCTTTCCGTGAAGCGCATTATGGAACTTCTTGGTGACCTCAAAGAACTGCTCACCGCCTTTGATCACATCCCATCTAGCGTCCACACCGAGGTCTTTAAGTAAAGGGACCATGCGGTTAAGTATCTCCGCCACACCTCCGCCAACTGCGGTAGAGTTGATATTTTGTATAACCTTACCTTGTAACTTTTGACCAAGTAGCCTAAGGTCATCTATTACAGGCTTGCCTACAATGGGTATATAGTCCTCTATCCTTGCCACATCAACCGCCCATCCGTTTCTCAACCAACTTTATCATAACCGCTCGCAACTCATCGAGCGTATAGGTGTACGGGTCCAGCTTCGAAATCTCATCAGCAAGCTTTTCGTTGCCTATAGAATATTTTATCCAGTCCGAAAAATCATTTGTTTCCCGCTCGAGCCTCAACCGTGCCTCAAAAGTGTGAAAATATATAGAATCCGTTGTAATATTTTTCAGTGCCACAATGAATTCCTTAAGATCATTGGTAACATAGTTTGTGGGCAGTACAAAGCTAACCGATTTCATAAAATAGAATGCTTTATCATTTCCTACGCTTCTGAATCCGGACAGAAGATTCTTCTTCAGATACCTGTCAATTATCTCAATGATGGCATTCCTTAAACTGTTAATGTTATTGAACCTGGCCGTATCAATGCTTGCAATCTGCTCGCCAAGCTCCTTTTCGCCAAGCACACTAGAGATCCAATATGCAAAATCGTTGGGCGGCTCCGGAGAAAGATACTGGCGCTGCTGTAAGAATCTGTGCGTATGATGATAGATGCATGAGGCCGGTACTTTTTTAATATATTTGGTCATCTGACGTAAATTATAAGCACACAGCCCGGTCAATTCTGTCAGATTCAGCCGTGTGTAGAACTTAAACGGTTCTTTAGCTTTTTGTAATTGCACTCTTTATCTCCTGCAGGAACCTTATCACCTCATCAGTATTTTTAACGCGGTACTGTGCTAATGTCTTTTGCGGCTTTCCAACAAATATTGTAATGCCGGTACTATTTAATGCCTGAAAAGCGTCTTCATCGGTGAGGTCATCCCCTATGTATATCGGCAAGATCTTCCGCTTCTTTCCTCCCAACATTAATTTCTGCTTCTCCAATAGCCATAAGACAACCTGCCCTTTATCCCAGTGTAGCGGAGGCCTTACTTCAAGCAGCATCTTACCCAATCTCACCGTCACGTCTTCGAGAAACTCATGCATAAGAATAACCCTGGCAAAGGCAGCCCTTACGAGCGGTATATTGTATATTTTGACCTGCCTGTAGTGCACGCAGAGCGAAAACCCCTTATCTTCAATGATCACGCCTTTTATTCCAGAAAGCTCTCGCCGCAGATTCTCTTTTATCATATCTAAGGCTACTCGGTATCTGGGCGAAACAGGTCTATTAAGCCTTATATTCGGACCTTTCATCTCAAATCCATGATTGCCTGCATATACGATATCGTTCACGCCTACGCGGGCTTTTATATCTTTCAGAGTCCTGCCGCTTATGATAGCTATTTTGCAATTCGGAATTTTACCAAGAACGCTGATCAGCTCTTTCGTGCTGCTGGAAAGAGTGGCCTTCTCGGGGGATTCAGCAATAGGCGTTAGGGTTCCGTCATAATCAA
>CAZHIO010000012.1:0-641 GCA_964532615.1 uncultured Planctomycetia bacterium | reverse complement strand
ACTAATTCTTCTCTTTATATTGCCCAATTTTGAGAATAAGTATTTTGCGCTTTCCACGAATATCGAATGATCCCCTAACTCTTCTTTATGGCGGTTAATTCCGATATAATATTGCCAGCCCACTTGTAAACATTGTTTTCCGCAACGGTTTTTCTCATATTTTCCATGCGCCTCTTCTTCTCGGGTACCGGCATATCTACCGCCAATTTAATACTATCGGCAAATTCCTCTACGGAATAAGGATTGATCTGAATGGCATCGGTAAGTTCCCGCGCAGCGCCTGTAAATCGGCTCAATATCAGGCTACCGCTCAGATCATTCTTTGCGGCTATATATTCTTTCGCAACAAGGTTCATTCCATCATGAAGTGAGCTTACAACACAGAAGTCTGATAATTTGTAATAAGGCCTTATATCTTCCGGCGAAAAGTGCTGTTTAAGATATATGACAGGCTTCCATTCATCGTCCATGTATTTCCAGTTTATCTTTTCTATTAATTCATCAAGCTCTCCCATTAGATCGTGATAACGCTTTATATGCGTCCTGCTTGGCGCGCCTAATTGTATGAATACAAATTTCTTTCTATAGCTTGGGTATTTCTCCAAAAATAAGGCTTATTTAGATGGTGGTGGACCCAGTAG
>CAZHIO010000011.1:0-10474 GCA_964532615.1 uncultured Planctomycetia bacterium | reverse complement strand
GACTCAGCCCTTCGAGCGCATAGTACTCGCATTGAACCGGGATAAGAACAGACTCTGCTGCTGCCAGGGCATTTATTGTTAAAAGGCCGAGTGAGGGCGGACAGTCTATTATAATGAAATCGTAGTCGGCTAATAATGGCGCGATTGCCTTCTTAAGCTTATATTCGCGCCCCATTATTCCAACAAGCTCAACCTCTGCGCCTGTTAAGCTTAATGTTGACGGTAAAATTGAAAAATGATCTATCCCACTACTGATAATGATAGACTTAGGGTCTGCATCATCGATAAGCATATCATAAACACTGGATTTTATATTATGCTTATTAATCCCCAAGCCGCTCGTAGCGTTACCTTGTGGATCTATGTCTATGAGGAGGGTTCTTTTCCCTGAAAATGACAGAAATGTAGCTAGATTGATTGCGGTTGTAGTTTTCCCTACTCCGCCTTTTTGATTACATATAGCGATGATTTTAGGCATTCTTCTCTATGTTTCCACGTGGAACAAATGGTAACCGCCGCGCTACATTTATCTGAATTCTACACTATAATAAGTAAAAAGTCAATACTACAATTCGCTATTTTTCACCATTGCGGCTTGTTCAGCGATTGTTAATAAGGTGTTAACAACCCAATATAGCACTAAACCTGAGGGCATGCTATAGAATATGAAGCCAAATACGATGGGCATAACGATTAACATTATCTTTTGTTGCTCTTTCTGCTCAGGAGTGACTGCGCTTCCCATGGTTTTTGTTGAGATTTTCTGTTGCATTACCATGGCTCCAACCATTATGATGGGAAGTATGTTAATGCTGTTACCGATAAGCGGTAGTGTGAATGGCAACCTAACAGCGTCCGGAGAGGAAAGGTCCTTTATCCAGAAAAAGCTCGTATTTCTAAGTTCAATAGATTTCATTAAGGCTGCATACAAGGCTATAAAGATGGGCATTTGAAGCACTATTGGCAGACACCCACTTAGTGGATTGATCTTATACTTTTTATATAGCTCCATTATGGCCTTATTGAGTTTATCGGGCGCATCCTTGAACTGTTTTTTAAGCTGTTCCATTTGAGGATGAAGCTCCTGCATCTTCTGCATAGATTTAAAGCTTTTAATCGTTAGCGGGAAGACTATTATATTGAGGAATATTGCGAGTAGGATTATGGAAAAACCCCAGCTTCGTGTAATATTATGGAAGAAGCTCATGACTAATATCATCGCCTTGCTTATGCCGCCAAAGAACCCATAATTAAGACTGGCGTCGAGCCCCTGGTTTACTTCTTTCAAATTTGGTATGTTGCTTGGCCCGGCATATAAAATGTACTTATTTTCGGCGAAAGATCCCGGTTGGATATTGATCGTTTCTGCGTCTACTCCGGTCACAAGCATCCCGGCCTTATCTTCACTATAAAATTGGGATCTTGTGGATATTAAGGGTTTTAGTATAAGAGAGAAATATTTATTCTTGAGAGCTGACCAGTTTACCAGACCCGGGTTAATGGTGCGCTCTCCGGCTTTAGGTTTTTTGAACCCTAATGTTTTGCCATTAATATCTGCTGTAACCTCAACTAATCGCTTATCTTGGTTATTGTGCTCAGTAAGCCCGGCTCCGCCAATTATTCTATAGGTAAAAGGAATTACCGCGGGAGAAAGGTTCTTGAAAGACATGTCTAACTCTATGCTATACATGGACTTAGATAATATATACTTTTTTATTATCTGAAGATCTTTGGTATTTAAAGTATATGTTACAACACCGTCTTTCATTTCATTTGAATACACAGCATTGTTTATATCTACCACGTTGTTGCTGGTGATAGATAGAAGATACTCCATTGGATTTGTTAAGGCTATCAAGTCTAAGTTTTCAATTGACCCCGAAGCTTTATATTTCTTAAGCTCAATTGCTTTTATCGCACCGCCAATATTACTAAAAGTGATGAAATAGTTGTCAGTCTCAACAACAAGCTCTTTTTCCTCAACTCCCGGTGTGATAATCTGTGTAATCTCGGCTTCTTTAATCGGCCCCGCGGAAACCGGGCTATTAAGCTCCTGCTTTGGGAGCACAGGCGGTTTTGGTGAGGTATATTGAAAGGCTAATACTATAAGGATCGACATTGCAATTGCTAATACTAATCTTTTTTCCATTAAATTACCTCATTTTACCGGATCGTAGCCGCCTTTTGAAAAGGGCTGACAGCGAAGGATCCTTATTAGTCCCTTTATTGAGCCTGTTAACAGGCCATGCTTTTCAATAGCTTCTATGGCATATTCTGAGCAGGAGGGATAGAACCTGCAGCATTGTATGTTCATGGGCGACAAGTACTTACGATAAATCTTCAGAACTGATATAGCCGCATTATCTATACTCTTCATGCTATTATTCCGGCATCTCTTGCCATGGATAGGAATAGCGGGGCGACTTCTTCATATAATAACTTCTTTCCGGGGTTTTTTCTAATAATCAGCACCATATCAAAATCGCCTTTAAAGAGCTTTTTGTTCTTTCTATAAAACTCTCTAAAAAGCCTGCGGGCCCGATTGCGCGTGCAGGCAAGCTTTACGATTGTGGAGCTTATCGAAAACCCAAGACGATTATACCCTAAACCGTTTCTCATAACGGAAAGCACGATGCCGTTCTTCTTGACTGACTTTCCTTTGTTGTACACCGCCCTGAAATCTTTCGACTTTAAAATATGCTCTCTCTTCTTTAAAGTCTCGTCGGCGGTCATACCGTCAGTTTATGCCGGCCTTTTTTTCTCCGCCTCTTTAAGACTTCTCTTCCCCAGCGGTCTGACATGCGTTTTCTGAAGCCATGCTTTCGCTTACGTTTAAGATTGGATTTGGGTTTTAGACCGTACTTCATGAATATACCTCTCTTTCGCTATTTTATTATCGTAGATTATAACATAAACCTCCCTTCAGTCAATCTTTTAATTTCAATTTTCCTTGCAATACGGCCGATACTTTTATATAATATCGCTTACTCCGGTCTTTTAACGGTTAAACGCCTTGTGCACAACTTGTGTATAACTTGTTATTTTATGTGTGGATTCATCTTTTACGTTGTGGATAACTCTGGATTGGCTTTAAAATGAACGATTCCGGCGCGGATATCTGGGCAAAAACACTCGATATTATTAAGAGCGAGCTCTCCAACGAGCAGACTTTTAATATCTGGTTTGTTCCTATAAAGTGCTCTTCTCGTACGTCGGAGAAGATCGTCCTGGAGGTGCCGAATAAATTTTTCCAGGATTGGCTTTTAAACAGATACATGCCTGTTATATCATCCAGCATATCGAAAGCCTGCGGCTCGGAGTTGACGATCGAATTTGTTATGAGCGCATCTGCGCCCGCCGCCGCGCCGACGGATATCCAGAAGAGAGAAGAGGTTAAAAAAGAAGGTAAGGGCTTCTGGCCTTTTTCCAAAAATATATCGGACCACGCTAAAGATATAGGTCTCGATCCTAAATATACATTCGACACTTTCGTAGTGGGCTCGTCGAACCGCTTTGCCCACGCGGCGGCGATGGCGGTGTCGGACTCTCCGGCTAAAGCTTATAATCCTCTATTTATATACGGCGGCACAGGTTTGGGGAAGACGCACATTATGCACGCTATCGGCGAGCGTGTCCTTCAGAAAAATCCGAAATCGAAAGTTCTGTATATATCGAGCGAGGATTTTACAAATCAGATGATAAGCGCGATCCAGAACCGCTCGATGACAAAATTCAGGGATAAGTACCGCAGCGTGGACATACTTCTTATAGACGATGTGCACTTTATCGCGGGGAAGGACTCGACGCAGGAAGAGTTTTTCCATACATTTAATACTTTGTACGACGCCCATAAACAGATAGTCGTGACGAGCGATCGCCCGCCGAAAGAGATCAACAGGCTTGAGGAGCGTCTCGTATCCAGGTTTTTATATGGCCTTGTCACCGATGTCCAGCCGCCGGATTTTGAGACGAGAATTGCTATATTAAAGAGAAAGTCGGAGATGGCGTCGCTGTCTCTACCGGAAGATTTTTTCTATTTTTTGGCGGAAAAAGTTAAGACAAATATCAGAGAACTCGAAGGCGCGCTTATACGCGTGGTCGCTTATTCTAAACTTATCGGTAAAGATATCTCCGTGGACCTGGCTAAAGAAGTTTTAAAAGATATGATCATAGAGGGTGAGAAGAAGATCACCATCGATCTTATCCAGAAAAAGGTCAGCGAATACTTCGATATAAAGTTAGCTGATATGCGGTCAAAGAAACGCTCAAAAGCGATCGCTTATCCGCGTCAGGTTGCGATGTACGTCGCCAGACAGCTCACGGATTATTCATTGCCGGAGATAGGGGACCAGTTCGGGGGTCGGGACCACACAACCGTGATACATGCTTGTAATAAGATAGAAGCTGACCTTGTCTCTAAGGATGGTTTTAAGGTTTTAATGGGCAGGTTGGTAGATAGTATTAAAGGTTAGCCGGTATAAGCTGTTGGTTTTGTTGATAACTATGTTGGTTTTTTGGTTAGTTTATTTTTTGCAACACATTGATAGTCAAATGGTTAACATGTTATGCACTTATCAACAGGCGTTACTACGACTAAGACTATTTATATCTATAGTATAATAATAGAAGGGGGTATTTGTTAATGAAGTTTACAACACCTAAAGATCTGTTACTAAAAGGTATCCAAAGCGTCCAAACGGTTATAGATTCAAAAACAGTACAACCTATATTAGCCCACATATTAATAGAAGCTGTTACTGACAACCTTATATTAACGGCCACGGATTTTAATATAGGGATAATAACAACTATACCGATAAAACCGGCAATCGTTGGAGCCATAACAGTGCCGGCAAAAAAGATCGCCGAGATAATAAGAGAGCTGCCGGATGGCGAGGAGATATCGATCTCGGTAAAAAAGAATAATATAATAAATATCGAGTGCGGTAAAAGCAATTTTAAAATAATGGGGTTGGCGGAAGAGGAGTTTTCCAAACCACCGGAATTTAAAGATAAAAACTACATAACCCTGAAACAAACCAAGTTAAAAACAATGCTCCGCAGAACGAGTTTCGCCACAGGGCACGACGAAATAAGACATGTGTTAAACGGCATACTCTTTGTTCTTAAACCGACATGCTTAAGATTAGTGGCCACCGACGGCAGATGCTTAGCCATGACCGAAGAGAAGATGCAGCTGCCAAAAACCCTCGAAGGAAAATTTATACTGCCATCCAAAGCGGTAAATGAATTAGACAGAATATTAGGCGAAGACCAGGATGTGAAGATGTACGTTACCGAAAAACAGGTGATGTTTGACACCGGCACAACGAAGCTCGTCTCAAGGCTCATAGAGGGCGAGTTCCCTAATTATGAGCGCGTTATCCCTGAAGAGACGAAAGAAAAGATAGTTGTGTCACGACAGGCTTTATTGGCGGCAATCAAAAGAGTGGCTCTCTTCACGAGTCCGGATTCAATGTTTGTAAGGGTGGATGCGGCTAAAGACAAGATGGTTCTCTCTAAGAGCGATCCGCACACAGGTGAGGCGAGGGTGGAAGTGGAAGCGCAATATAAAGGTAAAGAGCTCTCGATCGGGTTCAACCCCGATTACCTCGTTAGTTTGCTAAAAAACGTAGACCAGGAAACGATAGCGATGGAACTAGTCGACGCCGAAAAGCCGGGAGTGGTAAGGATAGCGGAAGAGTATGTCTATGTCGTCATGCCCAGACAACCGAGCTAAACCGGAGAAGAGGTCCGGCGAACACTTCAGCAAGCTTGTGGGGAAGGTAATAGACGGGCTTTGCGGCGCAGAGCGCTTTGGTGAAGAAGAGATAGCCCTGGCCTGGAAAGAGGCGGCGGGGGACAAGGCCGCGAGAAATTCAAAACCCGTTTCGTTTAAGAAAGCCGGCCTTGTTGTGAACGTGGCAAACTCGAGCTGGTTATACGAATTAACCGTTTGTAAAAAAGAGATATTAAAGAAATTAGAGACCGTTTTAAAAGGAAAAAAGATAAAAGAGCTAAGATTTCGAATAGGAGACATAAAGGAAGCCAAATGAAAGAAAAGAAGATGAAGGCGAAGAGCGAAGAGCGCATGGAACAGGACAAGGAGAAGGCCGCCGCGGTAAAAAAGTACGACGCGACGACTATACAAGTTTTGGAGGGAGTGGACGCGGTCAGGAAGAGGCCTGCCATGTATATAGGCGACACTACCCAGCGAGGGCTTCACCATCTCGTCTATGAGGTTGTCGACAACTCTATCGACGAATGTATGGGCGGTTACGCGACAACTATAGATGTGATAGTGCATGCGGACAATTCAGTGACCGTTATAGACGACGGGCGCGGTATCCCGACGGACATTCACAAGAAGCAGGGAAAACCCGCGGTGGAGGTGGTGCTGACTACGCTTCACGCCGGAGGAAAATTTGATCACAGAGTTTATAAAGTAGCCGGCGGACTGCATGGCGTAGGAGTCTCCTGCGTTAATGCCCTCTCGGAGTGGCTCGACGTTGAGGTTAAGAGAGACGGAAAGATACACCGCATAGGCTTCGAGAAAGGGAGGACTTCCGAAAAGCTGAAGATGATAGGGAGCACTAAGGAGACTGGCACGCGAGTAACATTCAAAGCCGACCAGGAGATATTCGATAAGCACAAGATCGTCTACAGCTTCGATACTCTCGCGAACCGGCTGAGAGAGCTCGCCTTCCTTAATAAGAACGTTAAGATAACGCTAAAAGACGAGCGGGAGAAGGACAAATTTGCGGAATTTCAGTTCTCAGGAGGCATAATATCTTTTGTTGAATACCTGAATAAGAACAAGAACGTCCTTCATAAAAAAGTCATCTATTTCGAAAAAGAGAAAGACGGCATTAAAGCCGAAGTGGCGATACAATATAACGACGGATACGGGGAGAGCATATTCACTTTCGCCAATAATATAAATACGATCGAGGGAGGAACGCATCTCACCGGTTTTAAGTCGGCCCTCACGAGGACCATAAATCAGTATTGCAAGGCTAAGAAGCTATTGAAGGAAGGCGACCCTGCAATGTCCGGTGAGGATGTCAGGGAAGGGTTGACCGCCGTAATAAGCGTTAAGGTGCCCAACCCGCAATATGAAGGGCAGACCAAGACAAAATTAGGTAATTCCGAGGTCGAGGGTATAGTCGAAGCGATAGTTAACGAGGCGCTCACGTCTTTTATCGAGGAGAACCCGGCCGTTGCTAATAAAATAATAGAAAAAGCGGTGTTGGCATCCCGGGCTCGCGAAGCCGCGAGAAAGGCGCGCGAGCTTACAAGGCGCAAGGGAGCGCTCGAAGGAGCCAGCCTGCCGGGCAAGCTGGCGGATTGCCAGGAGACCGACGCGGCTGTGTGCGAACTCTACCTTGTGGAAGGCGACAGTGCCGGAGGATCGGCCAAACAAGGACGAGACAGGCGGTTTCAGGCAATACTCCCGCTTAAAGGAAAGATCCTGAATGTAGAAAAGTCGAGGCTCGACAAGATATTAAATAACGATGAGATAAGGACTATAATAACAGCTATCGGCGCAAGCGTAGGCGAAGAGTTTAATATAGAAAAACTGAGATATCACAAGATCATCATAATGTGCGATGCTGACGTAGACGGCTCGCACATAAGGACGCTTCTGCTTACATTTATATACAGGCAGATGTCGGCACTATTAGAAAAAGGGTACATATATATAGCGCAACCACCGCTTTATAAGATCAAGAGGGGCAAGCGCGAAGAGTACATACAGACAGAAGATACGCTTAATGATATGCTTTTGGAATTAGGCTCGGAGGGTGCTACTCTGGTAAGAGTAAGAGACAAGCATGAATTTACCGATAAACAGCTTAAAGGGGCTCTGGATGCCCTGGTAGAGCTGAATAGCCTTGCCAATGCTGTTGACAGACATGGAGTGAGTTTCCCAAAATACCTTAGTTTAAGACATAAGAAGACCAAAAAACTGCCACTTTATATGGTAAAAGTGGAGGGAGAAGACCAGTTTTTCTATAATGATGATGAATTAGCCAAGCACATACAGGCGGAAGAGAAAGAATCAAAGAAAGAAGCGAAATCTAAGAGCGGAGACGGCGGTAAAAAAGCGGATGGGAAGACGCAAGAGGCGGTGCCAGTAGAGCTGCTCCAGGTAAAAGCGCCCAGATATACGGAGTTTTACGAGGCAAGAGAGATAGAGAAGATAGTTGAAAGAGTGGAGAAGTTAGGTGTGGATATAGAGGATTACGAGGCCGAACCTGCCGCAAAACAGAAGTACTACATCAAAACGGAAGGTGGCAAGCATCCTTTCTCGGACCTGAAAGAGATCCTGCGTTTTGTTATAAACGAGGGTAAGCACGGTATGAGCATACAGAGATATAAAGGTCTCGGAGAGATGAATCCTCACCAGCTTTGGGAGACGACCATGGATCCGGCTAAGAGGACGCTGTTAAAAGTGACGCTTGAAGACGCTGTGGCGGCCGATTCTATGTTCACGATATTGATGGGTGAGGCCGTTGAGCCGAGAAGAGAGTTCATAGAGAAACACGCCCACGAGGTCAAGGTACTGGATATTTAAAAATTTACAAGGAGTGACATGTACGCGCTTAACGAAAAAGTAATTCCCAGGTGTATCGAAGAAGAGATGAAGGACTCGTATATAAATTATGCGATGAGCGTAATAGTCGGAAGGGCGCTGCCGGATATCCGTGACGGGCTTAAGCCTGTGCACAGGCGCGTCCTCTACGCTATGAGAGAATTGGGGCTGGAGCACAACAAGCCGCATAAGAAGAGCGCCAGGATAGTCGGAGAGGTGCTCGGTAAATATCATCCGCACGGCGACGCTTCCATATATGATACGCTCGTTCGTATGGCGCAGGACTTCAGCCTGCGCTATCCGCTCGTTGACGGTCAGGGCAACTTCGGGTCCATAGACGGAGATTCCGCCGCGGCTATGAGGTATACGGAAGCCAGACTGGAGCATATTACTGACTGGATGCTTCTGGATATAGATAAGAATACGGTAGATTTCACGCCCAACTTCGATGGCTCTCTACAGGAGCCGGTTGTACTCCCATCATGCATGCCGAACCTGTTGGTCAACGGCTCAAGCGGCATAGCGGTCGGAATGGCTACAAATATTCCGCCCCATAATCTGAAAGAAGTCTCAGAAGCCATTATATATATGATAGAGAATCCCGACTGTGAGCCCAAAGATCTATTGAAGAAGATAAAAGGGCCAGATTTTCCGACGGGTGGGATAATAAGGGGATATGAGGGCATCAGGAATGCCTATTTGACGGGGCGCGGGTTATTAAGAATACACGCGAAAGCATATATAGAGGAGATGAAGAGCGGCAAAGAGGCGATAGTCATCAAAGAGATACCGTACATGGTCAATAAGTCCAACCTGATCGAATCGATCGCGGATCTCGTTCAGGAGAAGAAGATAGACGGTATCACCGATCTTAGAGACGAATCCGATAAGGACGGTATGCGCATAGTGATCGAGCTAAGACGGGGAACTATAGCGCGCGTTATATTGAACCAGCTGTACAAACATACACAGATGCAGCAGACGTTCGGCGTGATCATGCTCGCCCTCGTAGACGGCCGTCCCAGGGTTCTCAATCTGAAAGATATGCTCGGTGAGTTTATCAAACACAGAAAAGATATTATAGTCAGGCGGACGAAGTTCGATCTCGAAAAGGCGCAGGAGCGGGCGCATATACTGGAAGGCCTGAAGATAGCTCTAAAAAATCTGGACAAAATAATAAAGCTTATAAGAGAGTCTAAAGATCCGCAGGTGGCAAAGGCCGGGTTGATGGATAAGTTCGATCTCTCCGAAAGGCAGGCGCAGGCCATACTGGAGATGCAGTTGCAGCGCCTGACCAATCTGGAACGCGAAAAGATAGATAAAGAGTATCTGGAGCTCATAAAGAAGATAGAATATTATAAATCTATCTTAGACAGCGAAAAGCTCGTCCTGGAGATCATTAAAGACGAGACGAAGGAGCTTGCGGAAAAATTCGGCGACGAGAGAAGGACCGAGATAGCCCCGGCAGCGGAAGAGCTCGAGATAGAGGATCTTATAGCCGAAGAGGATGTCGTTATCACCATGAGCCACGGAGGCTATATCAAGAGGCTGCCTATATCGAGTTACCGTAAACAGCGTCGCGGCGGTAAAGGAGTAGCGGGAGCCGATATAAAAGAAGAGGACTTCATAGAACATCTCTTCGTCGCGTCCACACATGAGTCGATACTCTTCTTTACGGACAAAGGAGTTGTGCACTGGGTGAAGGTGCACGAGATACCGGAGGCCGGGCGCGCTTCCAAAGGCAAAGCTATCATCAATCTTCTTGCGATCGGCACCGATGAGAAGATAAGCGCATTTGTGCCCGTAAAGGAATACAAAGACGGCCATTTCCTGATCATGGCAACGAAGCAAGGCTCGATCAAGAAGACCGACCTTAAA
>CAZHIO010000010.1:10398-10615 GCA_964532615.1 uncultured Planctomycetia bacterium | reverse complement strand
GCTGCAGGATACGGTAAACCTCATCTGGATAGACCCGGCGCTTGCGCGCAAACAGGTGATCCTGCACGCTTCCCAGCAGTTCATACAGGGAGACGTGACACACTGGTTCTTTACGCTTGTCGACGGACGTACGGCTTTCTCATGTCGTTCGCATGCCTCCGATAATCCGGTATGGTTGTCATGGGGTGTGGCCGAGTATGTAAGAACGACGGGCGAT
>CAZHIO010000010.1:0-10388 GCA_964532615.1 uncultured Planctomycetia bacterium | reverse complement strand
ATAAGACGATACTCGACGAGATGGTGTCATATATTGAGAGCGAATTTCCGTTCGCGAAGCTTCCTAAGAATAAACAGGGCTGGGGGCATCTGTACCACAGGACGACAAGGTCCGATACCGTATATAGGCACTGCATGCGCTCCATAGACCTTATATTGAACGATCGCAGCGGTAAGAACGGATTGCCTCTCATACAGACCGGAGACTGGAACGACGGGCTTGACGAGATAGGTTCTGAAGGTAAAGGGGAGAGCATATGGCTCGGTTTCTTCCTGTACTATATAATAAATAACATGCTGGATATGATCGAGTCCAAAGACGGCAAAGCGCGCAGGGAATATTATGCGAAGAAGATGGAAGCGCTTAAAGCGGCTCTGGAGAAGACCTGGAGAGACGACAGGTATCTGCGCGCCATACACGACGACGGTACGGAGATAGGGATCAAGGATAGCGGTATCTGGGAGATAGACGCGCTGACAGCGTCATGGGCCGTTACGAGCGGTATTAATTTTGACCGGGGCCTTACGATATTCAATACCGCGCTTAAGATACTCGAGAAAGATAACGCGATATTGCTCGGATGGCCGGCTCTGCGCGAAGATACGAAACCTTATCTCGGTAGGAGCAGTAAATATCCGGAAGGGGTCAGGGAGAACGGTATGTATTGCCATGGCGTGCAATGGTTAGTGAGAGCAGCTCGCGTAATAGCCGAAGAATTTGAAAAGCGCGGTGATCGCGCGAAGGCAGATGAGTACTCGGCTACCGCATACAGGCTGTGGCTTAAAGTATCTCCGATCTCTCATATGAGCCCGAGCGAGATCGAGATATACGGCGGCCAGCCCAATAAACAGGCAGCCGACGTATTGACTAATTTTGAGCCCGGGCGCATGATATGGCACGGGTATACCGGTGCCGCCGGTTGGATGCTCCGTCAGGCGATGGAAGGCGTGGTCGGGGCGTCGTTAGTCAATAACGAGATGATACTGCCAAAAGATCTGGATCGCCCGAGGGGCGCGCTTAAGATCAAGAGCGTCGAGAGAGATCTCGTCCGGGAGTAGATGTGAAAAATAATCCGAAAATAAGACTATATCTTCTGATAGCCATAGCCGTTTCCATCGTCGGCTTCAGGGTGGCCTCAAGCGTTTTGGCCGATAATCGTCCTGGTGAACATGAATTCCCGACCGAGATTATCGCTGATTTTAACGGCCCAGACCTCACCAATAATCTGGGTGGAGAATCCGGAACATGGGAGAGGAACTCCGAAGACCCGGATCAGTTCGTTGCCGCATCGTTAGACAATAAGGTAAGGCGCGGAACGCGCGGAGCGTCACTGAAACTCGAATACAGTCTCAAGTCCGCTAACGATGCCGCCAACGGGTTCTGGACAAAGCTCGCGGACGCGAACGCGGCCCCGTACGACCATTTGGAATTCTGGGTCAAGGGCGACGCGGCGAAGGGATATCCCACCGTATTCAAGATCGAGTTCAAGAAACTGCGCAAGGACGCCGAAGGCCGGGATGAGACGATGAAGGCCAGCTATGTAGTGAAGGGCGTTACGGGCGAATGGCAGAAGATATCGATACCGCTGAACGTTATGAGCGGTATACTTAATTGGGGTGAACTTAAAGAGTTCGTAATATCTTTTGAGAAGAGACGCCTTGATAATCTTCAGGGCGTATTGTATTTCGACGATTTTGCTTTTGTAAAGACATGGCAGCCCGGCCCTAAAGTAACGGATATAGTCCCGCATAAAAAGAAGAAGACCGATAAAGAGAGCGACCCCGAAGAATTCGCCAAATTTCTGATAGCCAGACTGTATGGATTCCCGAAAGAAGTATACGTCAAGAAGGCTTTCCCCAAAGAAGACCGCGCGTTCCTTGCCGCGATAGCCGAAGATACCTGGAAATATTTCGATAAGATCGTCGACAGAGAGAACGGCCTGCCTCTCGATAAGATACAATTCAGCAAAAAGGCTACGGTCTCCAAAGATACGCGGATAGGGGACTATACGAATGTAACGGATATAGGGTTATATCTTATGTGCGTGGTATCGGCGTATGATATGAAGTTCATAACCAGGGAAGACGCGCTGAAGCGCTTAGACGCCACAATAACTTCCGTAGAAAAATTAGAGAAGTATAATGGGTTTCCCTATAATTATTACGACGTCACCATATTCCAGCGAACGAGCAATTTTATATCTTTCGTAGACAGCGGCTGGCTCGTTGCAGGATTAATAGTAGTGAAGAATGCTTTTCCTGTAGAGCTCGGGCAAAAATGCCGGAAACTCACGGACGGCATGAATTTTTCGTTCTTCTACGATCCGGTCGAGGGGCATATGTACCACGGGTTCTACACGAATATCAATTACTATTCCGAATATCAGTACGGCGCGTTTTACACGGAGCCGAGAGCTATAAGTTATATCGCCATAGGTAAAGGCGATGTGCCTAAAGATCATTGGTTCAGATTGGCCAGAACTTTTCCTGAGTCGTGGCCTTGGCAGACCCAGATGCCTATAGATAGACGGGAGAAGACTTATCTCGGTTATAAAGTATGGGGAGGTTACTACGAATATGAGGGCATCAAGTTCGTCCCGAGCTGGGGCGGCAGCATGTTCGAGGCGTTAATGCCTACGCTGATAATCGATGAAAAGGCTCTTGCGCCTAAGGGCCTGGGATTAAACGATGAGCGGCACGCGAAGATCCAGGCGAAGTACGCGATCGAAGAACTGGGATATCCCATATTCGGCATGTCTCCATCCAGCGTTCCCGGAGGCGGATATTCCGAATACGGCGCGAAAATTCTCGGTATAAAGGGATATAAGCCGGGCGTGGTCACTCCTCATGCTTCATTTCTTACTCTTGAGTTCACTGCCACGGAAGCGATTAATAATCTGAGAACGATGCTTGCAAAATATAATGTATATGGCGAGTACGGTTTCTATGATTCATTAAATGTCACCACCGGGGAAGCCGCTACCGAGTATCTTTGCTTAGATCAGGCTATGAGCCTGATAGCTATTAATAATTATCTTAATAATGGGGCCATAAGGAAGAGATTCCAGGATGACCCCATAGCGAAAAACGCGGAAGAACTGATAAAAGTTGAGGATTTTTTTGAATAATCGTGATATATTATAGGTAGTTGCCGGGTTTTTTGTTGCATAGTTATTATAAACATTCTAAAAGGCCCTTCGACCTTCCGACAGGCTTGAGGATCTTATCCTGAAGAATAACTGAAGGATAAAAGGAGAACTATTTGGCAAGCATAAGAGGCGCCGATAAAGAAGCAATAGCGGGTTACCTCTTTCTCCTCCCGAACCTTTTAGGGTTCATGGTCTTCACTCTTGTGCCGGTCGCCTTATCCCTCGTGCTTAGTTTCGTTAACTGGGACATGCTCTCCGCTCCCAGATTCGTGGGTTTAGAAAACTTTATAAACCTTCTGGGTTTTCATAAAGAGGCCGGGCATTTAATTGCCAACGATCCGCTTTTCTGGAAATGCGTCGGCAACACCCTATTCCTTATGCTTATAATCCCGATAGAGATAATGGCTTCTCTCGGCCTAGCTCTGGTGATGAACCAGAAAGTTAAACTTATAAACCTTTTCAGAGCCGTGTATTTCCTTCCGACTATAACCAATGGTGTGGCTATCTGTCTGCTATGGGCATGGCTCTACAATCCCGAGTTCGGTCTTTTTAATACCTTTATTCTTAAGGTCGGCGCGATCTTATCCATACCTCTTCAGAGAGTGGAATGGCTGACATCTACCGCATGGGCAAAGCCGTCGCTCATGATAATGGGTATGTGGATAATGCTCGGCGGATATAATATGATACTATTTATGGCCGCGCTCCAGGGGGTCCCCAGAGAATATTACGAGGCCGCGGAGATGGATGGGGCCGGAAGCTGGCACAAATTCTGGCATGTGACCTGGCCCATGATAAGCCCTACCACATTCTTCGTCTTTGTAATGGCGGTAATAGGAGGGTTTCAGGGGGGATTTATGCAGGCCTATATAATGACCGGCGGCGGGCCGGATAGGTCCACCACAACTCTCGAGTATCTCATATATAATCATCTCTACAGCTGGCAGCATGTGGGCTACGCGGCGAGCATAGCCTGGTTCGTATTTATAATAGTATTCATCGTGACCGTTCTTAATTGGAGATTCGGCGGTAAGCTGGTCCAGTATTCGCACTACTAGCACAGGAGTAATTTAAATGCAGGAAGTTCAGCTCGAGATAAAGAAGGGGATGGATCACAGATTGCGCGGCTTTTTAAATAAGAGCGCCATATACGCTTTTCTGGTTATAGGCGGCGTAACTATGATACTCCCTTTCATATGGATGCTCTCCACTTCTCTTAAGCCGTATTCATCGGTATTCGTTTTTGACATAAAGGATATTCAGTGGTTCCCGCATCCCATATACTGGAAAAATTACATAGACGTATGGACCGTGGTGCCGTTTGGCAGGTTCTATCTTAACAGCATCTTCGTCGTAGTTTGCGTTACGCTGGGGCAGGTGGTTACGAGCGCCGGCGCGGCGTATGCGTTCTCGCGGCTGAAATTTCCGGGACGCGATAAGATATTCTTTGCTTATCTGGCCACTATGATGATACCGGGCTCCGTTACCATGATACCGGTATTCGCGCTCATGCGAACGTTCGGATGGATAGACACGTATAAAGCTCTCATAATCCCGGCGATCTTCTCGGCTTACGGCACTTTTCTTCTGAGGCAGTTCTTCATGACGATACCGAGAGATCTCGAAGACGCCGCGAAGATAGACGGCTGCAGCCTGTGGGGAATATTCTGGCGGGTGATAATGCCGCTCTCGCACACAGCGATCGCGACGCTCACGATATTTGTATCACTCGGCAACTGGGTAAGTTTTATGTGGCCCCTCCTGGTGACCAACTCGATAGAGAAGAGGACTCTTCCCGTCGGGTTGGCGTATTTTCAGGAGCTATATCAGTACGCGCAACCGGACTGGGGGCTCCTTATGGCGGGCTCCCTTATAACCATGGTGCCGGTTATAATAGTATTCTTATTTAATCAGAGGTTCTTTGTCGAAGGGATCAAGCTTACGGGAATGAAAGGGTAGCCGAGATATCAGGGCTAATCGGTTATGAGCATATTAACAGAGGAGCGAATGGATATCCATAAGGCAAAAGTCGCCGGGAAGAGCGGTAAGGCGCGCTCCAGAGATCTGCAGTCGGCTCTTAATGACGAGATCGCGCGGACTTATCTGAAGACTTCGGAAAAGTCCTATATCCGCAAGAAGGCCAATATCAGGATCGCCTGGTCTATAGCCGTCATAGCCTCTATCCTTGCCGCGATCGCGTTCCTCACCAAGATCAATCTGGATGTTAAGGTCAGGATACTCGGCGAACTGCCCTCGGTAAGTGTTGAGCGGGGTCAATTGAATTTCGATAACACAAAGGACAAAGGCGTATTTCTCGTAAAGGGGATATTCGTGAACAATGATATTGTGAAGTCGACTTTCTTTTCCGGGGATGCCGTTACCGGATCAAGGACCGGAGACGATCACCTGCTTCTGTCGAACGCCAAGGGCAGCGGCTGGGGAAATTTTACCATAGAACTTAAAGAGCCGGTCAGTTTAGAAAAACTGGACCTGAAGTACGCGGCGAAAGGCTCCTCGGGCGGTGAATCTCTCGGCATAGTCATAGTCGATTCCGATAACAAGACGTACAGGATGGAGCGCGATCTCTCCACCAGGATAACGAATGAATGGCAGCTCTATAAGATAAATTTCAGGCCCATCAAGAAGGCTGTGGATCTGGGCAATATAGTTTCAATAAAATTTGAATTCGGAAGCTTGACGGTCGGTAACAGTTCGGGCGCCGCGATATTTATTAAAGATATATATCTCTCAAAAGCGAGGAGATCAAGATGGCTGTAAAATCCGAAGGCATGTTCACGTATCATATACAGCAGGACAGAGAAAGGAAAAATCTAGCGATACTTGAACTGATCCGTAAGCGCAGCCCTATATCGAAAGCCGAGATATCAAGAACCCTGGGTTACAATATAGTGACGATAACCAACTATCTCGATTACTATATAAATAAGAAGATCGTCCTGGAGATAGGCCTGGATATCTCCTCCGGAGGCAGGCGCCCGGAGCTTCTGGAGCTGAATTCGAAGACCGGATACGTCGTCGGCGTCGATATCAGCCCGGATAGCATATCGGCTATTGTGACCGATCTGGGCATAAAGATGGTTTCACGCGCCAATGCCCCCAGGCCATCGGTAAGCATGGAAGATCTGTCGCCGAGCGTCATAGATGTTATAGCCGGGGCGATAAGCAATTCTAAAGTCGATAAAAGCATGCTGAAGGGCATAGGCATAGGAATATCCGGTATCGTGGATTACTACTCCGGCACCATCCGTGACACCGATCCGGCAAGAGGCAGAACCAGAGTAAATTATCTGAAGTTCACAAAATTTATCTCGGATAAATTTAACGTTCCCGTCTTCATAGGCAACGACGCATCCTGCGCCGCGTTCGGAGAGAAGTCGCTAAACCCCGGAGCCGACGTAGATAATCTGATATATGTCTATTCGGACGTCGGATGCGGGATAATAATACACGGGGATGTCTATATTGGGTCCAGCGGCTGTTCAGGCGAGACGCAGATTGTGGTCGAGTCGATTAAGGGTGGCGACGGAGCGCAGCCTAAAGAGTACGCGTTCATGAGACCGTCGGGAGTTGACCTGGGGATAGTAGCCGAATACCGCAAATTGACCGAAAAGATACCGTCCGCAAACGCCGAAGTCATGACCAAAGAGACCGTTATAGACGCCGCCAAGAAGAACGATAAGATCGCGCAGGAGCTTATCCGGGAGGCGGGAAATAATCTTGGCGTCAGAGTGGCGTATTTCGTGAATCTGCTGAACCCGTCGGTGGTAATAATCGGAGGAGGCATGGAGAAAGCCGGAGACATGTTTATGGAGCCGCTGAAGAACGCGGTAAAAAAGTTCGCGTTCGAGGAGCCCGTCAACATAGTGAAGATCGTTCCGTGTCTATTGGGCGATAATTCGACCGTGATCGGAGCCGCGGCGCTCGCGGCAAGAGAAGTCTTTATACAGACGTAAAGGAGGATTGAGATGTTCGGTTTAAAATTAAGGATGATGCTTCTTACGGCGCTCCTCTTCGCGATAATATACGCTGTCATAGCGATGATCAGCGCTCAATTCGGTATTTCAAACTTCAGTTTCTATTTAGTGCTCTCTTTCGTGATGATCTTCATACAGTATATGATAGGCCCGAAGATAGTCGAATGGTCCATGAAGGTGAAGTATGTGAAAGAGGATGAGTACCCCGAACTCCACCGCATGGTAAAAGACCTCGCTATGAAGGCAAAGATCCATACTCCCAGAATAGGAATAGCTCAGATCGAAATCCCAAATGCGTTCGCTTTCGGTCGTTCGGTGAAGGACGGCAGGATATGCGTTACCGAGGGAATAATGAATCTTCTGGAAGATAGCGAGTTGAAAGCCGTGCTGGGCCACGAGATGAGCCACATAAAGAACAGGGATGTCCTCACCATCACCCTTCTTTCCGTAATACCGATGATACTCTACAGGATCGCCTGGCAGCTCATGTTCTATAATAGGCGCGACAGTAGAGATTCCGGAGCCAATACGGCGATGATCGGCCTGTTGGCGTTCATATTCTATTTTGTAACCAACCTTCTGGTCTTATATGCCTCCAGGATTAGGGAGTATTTCGCCGATAAAGGATCTGTGGATTTGGGAAGTCGTCCGTCTGATCTGGCCTCCGCGCTCTATAAGCTGGTGTATGGGTCCGCCAGAATGCCGAAAGAGGCGATAAGAGATGTAGAAGGGATGAAAGCTTTCTTCGCGAATGATCCCTCCAGAGCCATGAAAGAGCTCAGAAGCCTTCAGGATCTCGATTTGAATAAGAGCGGGACGATAGATTCTTCCGAACTTCTTGCGCTCGAGTCAAAGACCGTGCGTTTGGGCTTTGGCGACAAGATGATGGAGCTCATGAGCACTCATCCGAATATGCTGAAGCGCATAAAACGCCTGAGCGCCCAGAGAGCCCATTAAATTGAAGTTTAATTTCGACGCCACAGGCATCGGCAGTGTGCCTTTTAAGGACCCCGAAACGGCCCTATCGGTAATATTTGGAAATTTAAAATCCATACCCTTCTGGCCCCAGCTTCCGAAAAGATCATTCTTAGAGAGTATGTACGTCCAGTATTCCGAGGGGTTTCCGGGACTCGTCGTCGACGACGCTCGAAAGACCATCCATATAGATACCCAAAAAGCGATCGGCGATATTGAGGCCGTCTATACCAAATATCTCGAAGGCGACATAGAATATTTTAAGATATCAAAAGATCATGCCTGCGGACTATACGCCTTTTTGGCCGAATTTACCTCGCGCGCCAAGGATGTAAAATGCGTAAAAGGACACATCACCGGCCCTATCAGTTTTGCGCTCACCGTGACGAATGAAAATAAGCAGGCGGTGATGTACGACAAAGATATATTTGAAGTCATGACTAAGGCTCTCTGCATGAAGGTAAAATGGCAGATAAGGGAGCTTAAAAAAGTATTTCCGTCGGTTATTATATTCATTGATGAGCCCTATCTGGTCTCCATAGGCTCGAGTTTCGTTAATATAAATATAGAGGATGCTTTTTCGAAACTCGACGAAGTCATAGCGGCGATCAGGGAAGAGGGGGCCTTTGCCGGGCTCCACTGCTGCGGCAATACGGACTGGCCGATGCTATTGAAGAGAGATCTGGATATATTGAATTTTGACGCTTACGCGTTCACCAAAGAATTCCTGTTATACGGCGCCGAGGTAAAAGCTTTTCTGGATAGAGGCTCGACGATAGCCTGGGGTATCATACCCAGTTCGGAAGCTATAGACAGGGAGAATACGCTCTCTCTCGTAAAGAAGTTCGCCGAAGGCATTAAGACGCTTTCAAATAAAGGCATTCCCGCAGAGAGCGTATCATCGATAGTCACTCCCAGCTGCGGCGTAGGCACTCTCGACGAATCCGCCTCGCGTAAAGTCTTCGAAACCCTCCGCTCGGTCTCCGAAAACCTGCAGAAGTAATATTTTTCTAACGGGGAGTTTTGGATTGACACGACGGATATTATATAGTAACCTTAAATGAAATTTATACAAGGAGAAGATATGAATTACGCACACCCTTTAACGGATAATAAGAATATCATCAATAGTAGAAAACTGACCTGCGTGATCGGCGTCGTTTTCTTTATACTTGCGACCGCGCTGGGAGCATATGTCAGGATCCCGGTTCACGGAAGCCCGGTTCCCATAACTCTGCAGACATTCTTCGTTATCTTGGCTGGGGCCGTGCTTGGTAAGAGGCTGGGATTTTATAGTCAGATCGGCTATATCCTGGCCGGCGCGGCAGGGTTGCCGATATTTCAGGGAGCTTCTTTCGGAGCCGCTTATCTTCTGGGTCCGACGGGCGGTTATCTTATAGGTTTCGCGGCTTGCGCGTTCGTCGTAGGGCGTATGATAGATCGCGCGGGATCGAATATCGTATCCATAATAGCGGTATTTGCTTTAGGCAGTTTAGTCATATACGCTTCAGGCGTTCTATGGCTGGTCTCTATCTATAAGATGAGCCCGATCAGCGCTATATCGGCCGGAGCGCTGCCCTTTATTCCCGGAGATATAGCCAAGATAGCTCTTGCCGGACTGATATATTCCAGGATCTCCAAGCGCTCTAAGCAGATCTTTCCCGCCTAAACTTTCATATCATGGAGCCCGTTAGAGAGATGCATACAACAAACGACAGCTTTTGGACCTCTGACGGAACAGGAAGATTTTTCAAAAAGCCTATTGTCGCCGTATTGATCCTCGCGATCATCTGCGGCTATCTCTTCTTTCTTCAGCTCGGAAAGCTCGCCCTGACGGATCCCGATGAAACTTTCTATGCCCAGACGGCCAAAGAGATGCTCGCTAAGAGCGAATGGGTCACTCCGTATCTTTACGGAAAGCCTCAATTTGAAAAACCTATACTCTTCTACTGGCTGGTCGAGGCTTCCTTTAAGGCTTTTGGGGTAAATGAGTTTGCCGCGCGTCTTCCGTCCGCTATATTCGGCACCATAGGCGTAATAGCCGTATTCTTCCTGGGCAGCCTCCTCTTTAACGGCAGAGCGGGGTTTATCTCCGCCATTATCCTGGCGACAAACGTTGAATATATCGTCCTCTCCAGAGCGTGTATCACCGATATGGTATTATTCGTATTCCTGCTTCTCGCGGCGCTATTCTTTATCGGCGGATATATTAGAGACAGAAGTTATTTATATATATTGTCATCCGCAGCCATAGCTTTGGCGGTCCTGAA